>JBGSMI010000380.1:0-16340 GCA_041740215.1 Ferruginibacter sp. | reverse complement strand
AGAAAAGAAGGCCAGGTAAACATACCTGATAAAGCGGCTACTGGTATTGCAAATGGAATACTAAAATCACAACGTTGGTTTGCAAATACTTTGGAAAGTCTGACCAACAAATGGAAACAAATCAAGTAGGAAAGGAAGCACTTATTCCGCTATCTGTCCTCTTACACCACCTTACGTACCGGTCTGGTATACGGCGGTTTGTTAGAATAATTTTAGTTGGTGTTCTATTTTCCAGAACGCCTGACGTTGCCTTTACTGGTCATGTAGCTTAGCTCAACCCCTCCTGCATGCTACTGTTGGTTTCCGACCTACCTATCCTTATGCAGGTAGTTCGCTAAAGGGTTTCGGTTGTGAACGCTTCACTACAAATTTCATAATTGCTTCGCCATCCGATAGCTATCGGATCTAACATTCAGTCCTTCCGTTTGTCTGTGAAACCCTCATCTGGTTCCTTTACATCGCTGGATGGCTCGTTTCTGACCTACTACTACCTCTGCTGACTTCTGCTCGCTCAAGAAGAATCGTTGGCAGATCTCCCAAGGTAAGTGTAACGCTTTCCATCCGATAGCTATCGGGTCATATAGCCTCTTCATTTACGTAGTGACAATCCGTGCAGTATTGGGCTTTTGTTTCTTTTACAACATCGCCCTCGTCACCACGCCTGATATGACATTGCTGTTCGTAGGGCCGAATGTTTGCTTCCGGCTTACTTCAGATTCGTGGTCGCCCACTACACCCCTGCCATTGACTAATACTTCCTACTGCAAAGCGTATTAGGGGCTTGTGTCCTTATAAACTGTTAACACACACCTGGCACACAAAAAATGCAGCCGAAAGAAAACGGCTGCATTAATACTATAGTGATTTTTTATAAAAGTAAGCTATTTGTTGTCTGCTATCAAAGCCTTTTCTTCTGCCCACTTAGCTTTGCCCCATCCTGCAATTACATGCTTTTCGCTGTGGTAGGATGAACGAACCAGTGGTCCACTTTCCACATAATCGAACCCAAGATTGTAACCTATTTCTCTTAATTCCTTAAACTCATCGGGGTGTGGAAAACGCTGCACCTGTAAATGTTTTTTGCTGGGCTGTAAATATTGCCCAATAGTAATTACATCTACTTCGCTATCTCTGAGGTGTTGCATCGTTTCAACCACTTCATCTTTTGTTTCACCCAAACCCAGCATAATGCCGCTTTTAGTGCGCATACCGCCTTGCTTAAGCATCCGCAAGGTTTCCATACTTTGCCAGTATTTGGCTTGAATGCGAACCTTTTTGGTTAGGCGTTCTACTGTTTCAATGTTATGCGATACCACCTCAGGGGAAGCGTCAATAATGCGCTGGATGTTTACCAGCTCTGCTTTAAAATCGGGTATCAACGTTTCCAATGTGGTATCGGGATTCAGTGATTTAATTGCTTTGATGGTATTGTACCATATGATACTCCCTCCGTCTGCAATTTCGTCTCTGTCAACTGAGGTTACCACCGCATGCTTTACCTTCATTAAATGTATTGCTTCGGCTACCCGTTGCGGCTCGTCCCAATCTACCGGCTCAGGCCTGCCAGTGGCAACTGCACAAAATCCGCAGCTTCGTGTACAGATATTCCCCAAAATCATAAACGTGGCGGTTCCTTCACCCCAGCATTCGCCCATATTTGGACAATTTCCACTTTCACAAATGGTATGCAACTTATGTTTGTCAACTAAATTACGCACGTGCCGATACTCTTCCCCAATGGGCAATTTTACACGCAGCCAGTCTGGCTTCTTCACTCTTTGTTCTACAACTCCGTCTAATACAGGTAAATCTATCATCGAATAAAATTATTATATAAAAAATTACAGTTTGAGGCCTGGGTTTCCGCAAACAATGCTACACATATTACAAACCAACTGCTAATAATGTTAAAAATATTGGCTAAGCATTTGCCATATTTATTTTCTCCTTCCAAACATAAGCGAAACATAGATGCTGGCGAAATATTGTGTAGGCGCTGAATATACGATTTGAGGGATTTTTTTACCGTAAAATTCGCCTACCAGACCTACTTCAATTGCATTCAACATCTCATTGTATTGTCCATAATCAAAGCGTAGCGCTGCTTTGGCATATAAGCCCGGCGTTACTTTTATCTGTCCCCATCCTTTTCCTAATCCTGATCCTGCCACCTGCAAAGCGCTGAGTAAAGAACCGTTGGTAAACAATGTGCTGTCGGAAGTATAGCTACCAGAGGGGCCTCCGGCGCCTGAAGTAAGTGTGCTGTCGTTTGACTCGTAACGGATTAGTTTTCTGTTTCCCTTATTTAGATCATTTATTTCGAGGTTATAGGGTCTTAAGACAGCGAGTGAAATGCCTCCACCAAAATTGCCAGTTACGCTTACTCCATTCCGGTTGGTTTTGTTGCCAAACAAAATTTGCTGCTGCACGCCAATTTTAACCGGGTACACAAAATTGATTTTACCAAAAATAAATGGGGACGTTGGCAGTGAAATATTGGTTTGCTTATCTTCCTTGTTGTGTTTCCTTTCGGTGATATCAAGTTGAAACAAGGTTACTTTTTTAATGGATCTCGCCCTTCCGATCTCTAAAAAACCACCATATCCATCATTGGTGAGTTTGAATCCAAAGGCAGTGTGTTTATGATAAGCAATTACACCTTCTTCTTCTTGCTTTATAAGGGCATTTACCCGTTGTTTACGCTCATCCCTTTTTTCCTTTTTCGACATTTGTGAAAAGGATGACAATGTTGCAACCAATGCCAGGCTAATAAAAAATAATTTACGCATATTAGATATTTACTTCAGTAAATTTATACAAAAATAGTACAATGACAGCAACCATTCATTATGAAGGCAATTTAAGATGTAATGCCCAACATTTACAAAGCGGAACAACAATGGAGTCAGATGCCCCAACTGATAACCGTAGCAAAGGGGAACGTTTTTCACCCACTGACCTGGTATGTACTGCGCTGGCGACCTGTATGGCGACTACAATGGCTATTAAAGCCAATGATATGAATATTGAGTTGAAAGGCTTAACAATTGACGTTAAAAAAAACATGGAAAGTAATCCCCGCAGAATTTCTAAAATAGATGTTAAAGTTGTTTTTCCTCCATCGTTGGTATTGGATGAGAAAGACAGAATCATTTTACAACGAACAGGCGATACTTGCCCTGTGGTAAAAAGTTTACATCCGGATCTCGTGTTGAATATAGAATATGTATAAGATCTTGAACTTGATTTTTTAAACCAATGTTCCTTGATAAAAAAGAAAATAGTTGGATATTATTAAAAGCGATATCCAATTATTTTAGGTTGGTTCAGGTAACCGTTGGCGCAGGCCTTAGTAATTTATTACCTACTGCACATTCAAGGCATCGCTTTTTATCACAGTATTCATTTTTTAACCGGATGAGTGCCTGTGAATCAAAAGCGTTTTTTATTTCAATACCCAGTTGCGTGAACCCTTTGGTGATATTGTTTTTTTCGGCGGCCAGTTGCTCCAACCATTGCAGTGCTCTTTCCTTATAAGCATTTTCATTGTGGTGAAATCCGTATGCAAAGAGAATGGGTACAATAGTATTGATGATAATAGAATTGATCATCTGGCTACCTAGATTTTTTTCCCTGAAAGCGGTTGGCTCTTCAAAACTATAATGATAATGCCAATAATCGTTGGCCGTTACGTTCAACAATTTTTTTACATCCTCCAGTTGATGGGTTTCTTTTACAATGGAAAAGAGGTGGATGCTATTGTGTACCAGCATGGCAAGCTGTGCCAAACGAACGGTTGGGAAATTAGATGGGCGCATTCTTAAAAAATGAAGTGATACATGAACTGGTACCAAACGGTACTTTTTGCTAAAAAACTGATATTCCTTTTGCAGCAACTTTGGATAATCTTCTGTAAACTCATTTTGGAGTAACCCGGCCTGACCAAATAAGAGTGCCTCGGTCTGATGGATTTGATTTTTATGTTTTGCCAGAATATTCAACGGCAACGAACGTGCTACCTGTTCAAAGGCATCGTTGTTTACGGTAATACCAAAGTTGCGGGCAATCAACCACCAAAAGGTTTCTTCCCAGTGATTGTTATTCTCCGCAAGGTATTTCAAAATAATGGTGGCCTTGTGCTGCATTCGTTCCACCAGTAAACGCTCCTTCCAGGCCACCCATATTATTGGCGCAACCGTTTGTATCATGGTTTCGCAAGCGATAAAAGATTTGGCATTCATTAATTCATCATACTTTGAAAGCAATATATTAGATACCCGGCTTTGCAACTCTAAAACGGGGAAGGGTAGGTTTAGATGGGCATCATCATTCCAGACCACATGCAATATTACATTGCGGTAGTTTTTATCATCACTGTGTTTATGATTGTTCCAATCGGAAGAAAGGATATGCATTTCGATATTGCCAGCCCAGATCGTATTGCCCACTTTTATCTTGGCATCCAGAAAATCGGGCCCCTGGTTGCTATTGATATTACCAGGATAAACGATGGATAATTTTTCTCCATCTGCGGTGATCAGTTCGCTTTTGTTATACAACTGAAATTGCCAGAGATACTGCAGAAGACGTTCGGTCATGTGGGTAATTTTGGATGGCTGATATTTTATTTAAGAAGACTCAATCAATTTACAACAACCTTTTTTAATATACAACCTTTTAAAAATATCAATATGCAAAAAATACAAAAAAATTGTAAGGTCAGTAAATATATTGGGAGGAGCCCCAATAATAAAGTGCGAATTAAGAACATCAGCGAAAAAGTCGTTCAGAGTCTTTTCAGCGAACAACATTTTTTTACCCACAACACATGGGAGGATTTTTTTTAAGATCTATTGAAAATAAAAGTATTTTTAATTGGTCGTTAAAAGAGGCAATTGCTACGAGAAGATTAGCAGAAATAATATCTATTTTCAATGAAATATCCACCACGCAGAAAATAACTATCAAGGAATTAACCCGGCTTTTTTAAGTTCCTGCACTACCCTGCTCACCGGCAATCCCATTACATTGTAAAAATCTCCGGTTACCGTTTTTATTCCTACTACGCCTATCCATTCCTGAATGGCATAGGCTCCGGCTTTGTCATAGGGCTTGTATTTATCTACATAAAAAACGATTTGCTCATTGGTCAATTCATGAAATTGCACTTCAGTTATATCTGCAAATGCTGTTTCCACTCCACTGTGTAAAATCACCACCCCTGTTATTACCCGATGCTTTTGGCCGGATAAACTTGCTAAAATATTTATAGCATCCTGCCGATCTTTAGGCTTTCCAATAATTTTGTTGCCCAGCACTACAATGGTATCGGCTGCTAAAACCGGCCGTAAAGTGAGGTTATCTTTTTGAATGGCAAATGCTTTATTGCGGGCAATATGTACAGCTATTTCGTTAACGGGAAGCTGAGGCGGATAAGACTCATCTGTTTCTTTAACGATTACTTCAAATGGCACTTCGGCCCATTCCAGTAATTGTTTTCGCCTTGGAGATTGGGAAGCAAGTATTATACCTCCAGTTGCTAACGAACGATTGGATGGAATGTGAGTGGTTGCTTTCATCTGATAAAAATTAATAACAACATATTTTAATGTAAGTGTTACTGTGCATATATTTTAATAAAAATCATTGAGCAAATACCAGTTAACATTACCAGCTTAACCGCATTGCTTACCTGGTGATATTGTTTGGAAGTTTGCGCAACATAAAACTGTTTCAGAATCCAAACAAGTGGAATAATAACAAATAATAACACGTATAACGCACTCATCCACCAGCCGATTTGTATTACATAAAACTGCACAATTAGTAATGCACCGGCTAAAACAACGAGCCATACGCCAACAAAAACTTTGGAAGCAGGTACGCCCCAAACGATGGGCATGGTTTTGCAATTGTACCGGGCGTCTCCTTCCTTGTCTTCAATATCCTTTATAACTTCTCTGATTAAAGAAATAATAAAAGCAAAACCAGCATACAATGCGGCAAATTTATAAATCCGGTGCATACCTGTTGCTATATCTGGAGGAAGTGAGGAGGTTGCAGTAACCGCATTATTTGTTGCGAAGTATAATACCATCACCGTCCAGGCAGTCAATCCGGAAATAATGATGTTGCCCGATAATAATTTCTTTTTGAAAGTGGTGGAATAAACCCACAACAATAACGCACAAACAAAGTTGCCGGCAATAATGATGAAACTTGTTTTAAATGCCACATAGGTACTTAAAACAAGGCCTGCAAAAGTTAATGCCAAATGAAAAAAAATAGCCCAGCGTCGCTTAATGATTTTTTGTACTACCATTTTGGAAGGCTTATTTACGAGATCGATGTTGATATCAAAATAATCATTGATGATGTATCCTGCTGCTGCTATTAAAACGGAGGCGGTAACAAGGATGTAAAAAACAGCAGGGATGAGTGATCTGAACTGTTGAAAATAACTTTCCGGCAGTGATGGAACAATAATACAGTAATAAAAAAGTAATTGGGTAAGCGCAATGAATACCAGGTTGGGCCATCTTACCAAACGAAAAAAGGCGGAAATTAATTTCATGCTACTATTTCAGTTACTGGATTGTTGATTGAAATCTTTTGACCTTTAACCTTTTAAAGCCATTGCCTATTTTGAAGCAACTGTTGTATCAAGATCCCAATGACCATTAAGTTTGAGCACTTTTTCTATTACATCTCTGCCGCATCCACGTCCGCCGTTGATGGGAGAAATGTATTTTGATATCTGTTTAATTTCCTGCACGGCATCCGCCGGACAACAAGGCAGACCTACCAAATTCATCACAACATAATCTGGTATGTCATCTCCCATGTATAAAATCTCATCCAGGTTCAATTCATGTTGCCTTATAAATTCAAGCATTTTTGCTTTCTTGTCGTGAACACCCAAAAACACATGCTGAACGCCCAGCCTTTCCAGCCGATGACGCACCGGTTCAGAATTTCCACCGGAAATGATCGCCACCAGGTAACCTTTTTTTACAGCAAGTTGCAACGCAAAGCCGTCTTTGCTATTCATGTTTCTGGCCATATCCCCACCCTGCAAAATAACCATAATTTCGGTAGCCAATACCCCATCCACATCGAAAATGAAAGTTTTTATAGGCTTGAATAGTTCAAGTACGTTCATGCAAAAGATTATTGGTTGATGGATTGGTATAAGTATAAATAAGTCTAATTTTTAACTATTCACTCGATTTTAGTGATCAGTTAGTTTTCTGATTATCCCGCCATTCATATACCCAGCTACTCTGGATCATCTCAAGATGACCTTCAGTACTTTGTTCAGCCTTCCCTTCAAAACGAGGGATTTCTAAAACCCATTTGAGCAAATCGGTAAACCGAATTCGATATATTTTACTTTCAGAAAAATCATCGCCAAAACGTTCGTAAAGTTTCATTGCGATATCTTCATAATCATTCCAGTTGATAGGTGGTTCGAAGGTCATATTAATTTGAAAATTTGAAAATTTGAAAATTGCTCAATTAAAAAACATTACTTAACCCTACCTGCCATTTTCAAATTGAGCAATTAAGCAATTAAGTGATTAAATTATTCTCCTAAAAACTGTGTTTGATCGGGCAGCGTTACAATAATTTGTCCATTTCCTTCCAGTAACACACATTGGCATCCAAGTCTTGAATTAAGGCGGGGATTGATAGCCCTGTCGATAAAATCTTCTTCCCTGTCTGATAATTCTTCCAGATGTACATCACCTGACTCAACATACAAATGACAGGTACTACAGGCACAAACGCCACCGCAGTTATGATGTAAGTCGATATCGTTTATTAATGCAACTTCTAGTAAGGATTGTCCATCTTCAACATTCTCAAGTGTAATAGGTAAGAGGCCTTTCTGTTCAAATTTATAAGTGACTGTATACATATTTTGTAAAGTTCGGGATGCAAACCTACTGTAGAATTACCATTTTAGGAAAACTTAGTTGTAATGCCAATCAATTAATAGCAAGAGAATCAGTAATTTGTTTGATTATAAGAACGCATTTGTTTATTTTACCGGCTTTATAACCAATTGAAATTGACTTTTATGAAAAAACACAGGTATCTGCTTCAGGTTCTTTTATGCTCTATGCTTCTTCTTATTCTTTCTTGTAATAACAATCAAACAGAAAAAAAGGCAACGGAGCCCGCAAAAAAGGATGTGCCAAAAATTGCCGAAAAGTTGATTGAAACCAAAAGAGGTCCAGTAATCAACATAGCTGATACACTTTCGTTGAAGCGGATCGTGCTGATGATGAAAGATAGTGCTGCAACGATGGAAAGAGTTAGTATGAAGTTGAGTGCAATCTATGGAGCGAAGCTGGGTGCCATCATCAAGAAAAACAACTTAAAAAGTACGGGCTCACCAATGGCTTGGTATAAAAGCGAAAAAGCGCCCTACTTTTTTGAAGCTGGCATACCGATAGATAGAAAGCCATCGAAATTACCAAAAGGAACGTTCATTAAAGAAATGGGAATTGATAGTATTGTAGTTGCTCATTTTTATGGACCCAACGAACTAGTGCCCACTGCTTACGATGCATTATCGGAATGGTTGAAAGATAGAAAGAAGATGGTAAAAGGTGCTCCCTATGAAGTGTATGTAGATGATCCGCTAGATGCCGATGGCAAACCGAAAGATCCTTACAAAGTAAGAACCGATATTGTATTTGCCTGGAAATAAACTGGCAATACCGGATAGTGTGTTTTTGGAAAGCTTTAACCAATCGATCAGCTAGCTGGTTTAACACTACCAACCCAATGAATTGATCCACTGACAAAGAAATAAAACTGCCGTTTTTTTTCATTGCCTGAAGCTTTACATATAAATACTATGCCAAATTCTAATTGCGCCTAGTGGTTCATGATACTATCTGTTATTTTCAGGTAAACCTGTTTTAACGAAGGATATTGATTGAGTATCCGCAAGTGTTTTTCAAGGGTAGCAATGTCTTTTCTAATTGCAGGGCCGGTTTGCATTTGGCCAGGTAAATGGTATCGCAGTCTTACCGCTGTTTCTTCTATTAACGGTTGCAGCATTCTAAAATCAAGTCTTTCTTTGCCACAATAATCAGCCGCAAGTGCGTATAAATGGTTTGGGAAATTGCTCACCACTACTGCCGCCACATGTAACTTCAACCGTTGTTCATCATTGGCCCTCGTTACGATGGAAGACAAACTATGTGCAAAAGTTTCAATCACGGCTATAACTTCTTCGGTGTTGCCATCTATTAAAAGAGGTATATCCTGATGTAATTCCGGGTTTTCTTTCCGTAAACTTTGTAAAGGATACAGTACTCCATATCTGTTTGAGACCTTACTAAGCAGCTCTTTTGAAATAGATCCCGCCGTATGTAATACTAACTTATAACCTAACAAATACGACTCATGAATTTCATTGAGCGCAGCATCAGCCATGGCAACCAAATAAATATCAGCCGAGCTATCCAAATTTTTAGGTTTGTCAGCATAGGCACATCCCAATTCGTTGGCGAGCATTTGTGCGTTGCCAATACTCCTGCTTACTACCTGAATAATTTCGTGATTGGCCTGTGAAATCAATCTCCCAAATACGGAGGCTACATTTCCGGCACCTATTATTACAACTTTCATAACTGTATCTTTGAGCAAATGAAATTAAAGCAAAAATTAGCAATTGGCTTTATTCGTGCAAAATTTAAACTACTGACACTTGTTTCAAAACAAAGAGCCGCAGAAAAAGCTTTTGCTTTATTTTGTACCCCCTTCCTGAAATCAAAAGTTAGAACGCCAACTATTTTTGAACAGGCAGAGGCATTGCATTTTCAACTGCATGGGTTAAAAGTAAATGGGTTTCGCTGGAATTATCCACAGCCGCACAAGGTGTTGATTTTGCATGGATTTGAATCGGCAGCGCATAAATTTCATCAATATATATCACCATTGATTGCGAAGGGTTACGAGGTGATCGCATTTGATGCACCGGCACACGGAAGTAGCGAAGGAACCTGCATCAATGCGGTTGACTATGCTGAAATGATAGCTCATGTTATAAAACATTATGGTCCCTTGAACGGTTTCCTTGCACATTCATTTGGCGGAATTGCGCTTAGCCTTGCCATGGAAAAAACAAGTCATGGAGCAGATACCAAAATTGTTTTGATTGCACCCGCTACCGAAACGAAGTCTGCAGTGGAACTCGCATTTAAAATGTTACGAATAAAGAATACCGGGGTACGAAAAGAATTTGAAAAGATAATACTTGAAAAAAGCGGACAAAATACGGAGTGGTTTTCCATCAAAAGAGCCATGCAAAATATCAATGCTTCTGTATTGTGGATACATGATGAAGACGACGACATTACGCCCTATGAAGATGCATTGCAAGTGCAGCAGAAAAACTTCGCCAACATAAAATTTATTATAACAAAAGGATTGGGGCATCGTAAAATTTATGGCGACGCTGTCATCAAAAAAGAAGTGATTGATTTTTTATGATAGTACTTGCTAAACACCCATTTTTACAAGAAATATTTTGAATTTTCAATTTTAGAGTAATATTGCACTGTAGTTTTCTATGGATCAAGGATAATCACACTCTATTTGCTGTATGATAAAAATCAACTTTAGCGTGGGTTTACCGCCAATCCATTAAAATAAAACATTTACCTGTAATCTGTTCCAGTCGTACGATTTTGAGACGAGGCACAAAATATTCTGTTATTATGGCGAAGAATCTGTTAATAGTTGAGTCCCCTGCAAAAGCTAAAACCATTGAAGGAATTCTGGGAAAAGATTTTGAAGTAAAAAGTTGCTTTGGACATATCCGTGATCTGGAAAAAAATGATATGGGCATTGATATCCATAATAATTTTAAACCCAAATACATTGTACCGGCGGAAAAAGAAAGAGTGGTAAAAGAACTAAAAAGCATCGCAAAAAGAAGTGATGAAGTTTGGCTGGCATCGGATGAGGACCGTGAGGGAGAAAGTATCAGTTGGCATCTTGCTGAAGTGTTAAACCTGGATCCAAAAACTACCAAGCGGATTGTTTTTCATGAAATCACCAAGCCTGCCATTGAAAAAGCAGTGAAAAATCCTCGTATCATTAATATGAACCTGGTAAATGCACAACAAGCCAGGCGGGTGGTTGACAGGTTAGTAGGTTTTGAACTGAGCCCGGTTTTGTGGAGAAAAATCGGTATGAGTGGTGGATTAAGTGCAGGCCGTGTGCAAAGTGTTGCCGTTAAATTGATCGCAGAAAAGGAAAGGGAAATCAACCAGTTTACCGCTGCAGGCAGTTTTAAAATAGAGGCTTCTTTATCTGCAACAGACAACAGTAATCGCTCGGTGACTTTTAAAGCCGACGGTGGAAAATATGATGTGTCAGAAGATGCAGAAAAATTCCTGATCAGTTGCATAGGCGGAAAATATACAGTAAAAGACATACAGGTTAAACCCGGAAAACGCACGCCGGCAGCTCCATTTACTACTTCTACACTTCAACAGGAAGCCAGCCGAAAATTAGGATATGGCGTTAGTAAAACAATGTTACTCGCTCAAAAACTATACGAAAGCGGAAAGATCACTTACATGCGAACGGATAGTGTAAGTCTGGGTGAAACGGCCATGGACGGTATCATGAAGGAAATCAGAAACAGTTACGGTGACAAATATCTGCAGGTGCGTAAATACAAGAACAAAAATGAGAGTGCACAGGAAGCGCATGAGGCCATCAGACCTACTTATATGGAAAACCATACGGTAAATGATCCTGAACTAAACCGCTTGTATGAGTTAATTTGGAAACGCACCATTGCCTCGCAGATGAGTGATGCTGAGTTGGAAAAAACGATCGCAAAAATCAGTATCAGTACCAACAATGCCGAACTAACTGCAACGGGCGAAGTATTAAAATTTGATGGCTTCTTAAAAGTATACCTGGAAAGCAGCGATGATGAGGATGATACGGAAGAAGAGGGCGGCGAAAGCAGGTTACCGAATTTAACGCCCGGACAAGTTTTGGCCTTTAACCAAATGACTGCCACCGAGAGATTTACCAAACACGCTGCAAGATACACGGAGGCCTCGCTGGTAAAGAAAATGGAAGAACTCGGCATCGGCAGACCAAGTACCTACGCTCCTACTATTTCTACCATCATAAAAAGAACCTATGTAGAAAAAAAAGATAAGGATGGCGTAAAAAGGAATTTTCGCATTTTGAAACTTAAGAATGATACCATTGAAAAAATAATGGAGCAGGAGAATACCGGGGCTGAAAAATCAAAGTTGTTTCCAACAGACTTGGGTTTGGTGGTGACTGATTTTTTGAACCAGCATTTTACTAAAGTAATGGATTATCGCTTTACAGCAAATATTGAAAAAGAGTTTGATGAAATTGCAGATGGTAAAATGCAATGGGGTAAAATGGTAGAAGATTTTTATACGCCATTTCATACCGGTGTTGCGCACACACTGGAAACAGCCGAAAGAGCAGTAGGCGAAAGAGTATTGGGTAAGGATGAAAGTGGCAAGCCAATCATAGCCAGAATGGGCCGCTATGGGCCAATGGTGCAAATCGGATCGCAGAATGACGAAGAAAAACCACGTTTTGCAAAGCTGAAGGCAAACCAGAGTATTGAAACCATCACGTTGGAAGAAGCACATGAATTATTTAAGTTACCGCTTAGTCTGGGCGAACATGATAACCTGGAAGTAAGCATCAACATTGGCCGTTTTGGTCCTTATGTAAAATGGGGTGAACAATTTGTTTCCATTCCAAAGGGAGAAGACCTCAATTCTGTTGATTTAAACAGAGCAGTCGAAATCATCAATGCGAAGCAAAAAGAAGATGCCCCAATAGGTTTTTATGATGAGAAGCCCATAACAAAAGGCAAGGGACGTTTTGGCCCCTTTATCAAATGGAATGATCTTTTTATCAATATACCCAGAGCCTATAATTTTGATATACTTACTCAAAAAGATTGTGATGAATTGATTGAGAAAAAGATGGAAAAGGAAGCCAATCGTTTTATCAGACAATGGCCGGAAGAGAAGATTGCGATTGAGAATGGCCGTTGGGGTCCATTCATTCGATTTGGAAAAAAAATGCTGAAGATAACTGCCGGCACCAATGGGAAATATACGCCAGATGAACTGGCTACTGTTGAATTGGATACTGTAAAGAAAATGATTTTACTACAGGAACCAAAAGCGTTTGACAAAAAAGCGCCTGCTAAAAAGAAGGCTCCTGCAAAGAAAAAAGCAGCGACAAAGAAAGCTTAAACTAAATTTTTAAAAAGAAGGCGTTGATATTTTCAACGCCTTTTTTTATTAATGTTTTTTTATTTTAAACCATTCCTTTAATTAAAAATGCAAGCGGGTTCATAAAAATTATCATCTGCAAAAAATGGTTTTTAGCATACCGTGAATCTAATTGCTCCTCCAGGTATTGTTTGAAAAACTTTGATCAGGAAAAACTTTATCAGGATCAAGTACAACCGTTTTAAGTTTTTCCGTTGTAGGGAGTTTGATTTTTTTTGAAGTCGCATTATTCCAGATTTCAACCGGCAATTTCATCGTTCCCTTTTTACCACTCACCGTTTCGTAGGCGATATTTACCGGCATCACCATCTGGTCAAGATTTGCGATTGTAACCAATGCCCCATTAGCTTCATTGTCTTTTTCGTAGGTAACGGAAACGATTGACTGATCGAGTTTATAGTTTTCTAAAAACCATCCCTTCCAGAACCAGCTTAGGTTTTCGCCAGATGCATTGTCCATAGTTCTAAAGAAATCCCATGGAGTAGGATGCTTATATGCCCATCGTTCAATATAGGTTTTGAATGCGTAATCAAAACGAACCGGCCCAAGAATTTCATTACGCAGCAGGGTTAATCCATAGCCCGGCTTAAAATAAAGTGCATTACCAATATTTGCTTCCTGTAGCGCATCGGGTGCTGTGAAAATTGATTCACTGCTATTGCTAAACATGTAGGCTCCCATTATCGCCATCGACAATGGTTCCGCCTTATATTCGCCTTTATTAAAATCATCATCCGCCAAAGAGTTTATAAATGTATTAAAGCCCTCATCCATCCAGCTGTACTTGCGCTCATTGCTCCCTACTATCATTGGAAACCAGGTATGTCCAAATTCATGATCGGTAACGCCAAATAAACCAGCTTTCTGTGCTTTGTAGCCACAAAATACAATCCCCGGATATTCCATACCACCCACGTTGCTAGCCACATTTGTTGCTACCGGATAAGGATAAACCAACCATCTTTTACTGTAGTTTTCAATACTCCCTTTGGTATATTCAGTAGATCTTCCCCATCCTTTATCACCTTTACTTTCAGATGGATAGACACTCATGGCCAAAGAAGTTTTACCACCCGGTAAATTAATTTTTGCTGCATCCCATATAAATGCTTTGGAAGATGCCCAGGAAACATCCCGTGCGTTGGTTATTTTATAATGCCAGGAAAGTATTGTTGCCCTGGGTCTTGATGCAGGATCGGCAATTTCCTTTTCGCTACGAATCATTACTGTTTTATCACTTTTTTTTGCTTCTGCAAGTCTGGAAAACTGCAAGGGAGTCAACACCTCGGATGGATTTAATAACTCGCCACTCGCTACTACAATGTGTGAAGCAGGTGCCTCAATAGTAAAATCAAAATCGCCATACTCCAGGTAAAACTCGCCGGCCCCCAAATAAGGCAACGTATTCCATCCATCCACATCATCATAAACACACATCCGTGGGTACCATTGGGCTACCGAAAAAATATCACCCTTTTCTGTTTTTAGAATACCACACCTGTCTGCACCATACTCGGGCAAAATAAAAGAATAGTCCAGTTTAATTCTAATTACATCACCGCCGCCCGACAATGGTTTTGGCAAACGAATTTGCATCCGGGTATCAGTGATTAAATAATCTGTTGCGGGAAGGTCATTTAATTTTACACCATTGATTTTATAGCCGCCGTCAAAATAACTTTCTGAATCGCCGTAACGGCTGCTTCCCTCTACCGGCATTCTTGCCTGTCCACGACTGTCTTTACGAAATAAATTTTGATCAAGTTGTAGCCACAAAAATGGCAAACTGTGTGGACTATTATTTTTGTAGGTAATGTTTACGGAACCAGCAATTTCATGCGAAGTTTCATTAAGAGAAACGGCAATTTGATAATCTGCCCTATTTTGCCAATAGCCTGTGTTTGCATCCCCGTTGGCAGCCCTTGTAGTGGTTTCTCCAACCGTATAAAACAATGGCGAAAACAACGCATGGGGATCGTATGCAGACATTACAGGCGTTTCGTTTTGCGCCATTCCACAAAAGCCAACAAATATTGACAGCATACCAATAAAAAGATGTTTCATTTTTATTTGTTTGAAGATTAAAGATTGAGGTTAATAGAAAAACAATGAAGGGAAAAAGCAGTTGTCTTAATAAATTAATGCCAATTAAATCAATGCCATTGTCTGATTAATTTTTTGGCGTCCTCTTTAATGACAGGATCATCTTCCGTTTGGTTTTTAACAGAAAGCAGTTGAGTAAGAATTTGGATTGCTTTAGTGGTTTGGCCATTCTTTTCGTAGGCTTTCGCCATTTCAAAATAGTTTAAAATAAAGCCGTTGGTTATTGTTTGTGCTTTTTCAAAAGCAATGATGGATTGTCTTAAAGAAGCAGGTGGCAAACCGCCAAAAAAAACCTTTACTGCAGTTCTTTCAAATCCGTTCAAGTTACTGATTTCATAATGCCATCGCCCCAATACATGCCAGGCTTTAAAATTATTGGGATCATTTTTTATAGCAGCATCCACATACTTTTTTATTTCTTTCGCTGAATTTATTTTTTCTTTACCACTCCTGTTCAGTGAACTTCTTCCCAGTGCAATGGCCATTACACAATTTGATTCGGAATTATTCGGGTTAACCTTTAATGCAATACCAGCATAAGTCTTCGCCGCAGAATAATAATCTTCAATCATTTTGGGGTCTGTTTGTCGCTTGCCGATCCGGCTGCACAATTCGCTGCACTTGTTCAATGCATAAATATTGACAGGCTGAATTTTTAAAACCTCTTTAAATTTCGCTAACGCAGCTTTTTCATTTGGCACATATTCTAATCGATCTCCTTCTTTAATCATTGGAGTAATATCCTGTGCCCACACCGGATTCAAAAAGACTAAAAAAATAATACACAACAGTAGGGACTTCATACTAAAATGCTATTTTGCAACTCACTCCAACACTACCTTGAAAGTTTTCAATTGGGGGAGCCGTTTTTTTTATGTTGATGCTGATTGAACAAATTTT
>JBGSMI010000371.1:0-3818 GCA_041740215.1 Ferruginibacter sp. | reverse complement strand
GCAAAGCCGCAAGGTGCATAAAAAAAGTGCAAACAAAAGATTGTTTGCACTAAATCCTGATACAATATTCAATGCCGTTTAGTTAGCTGTTTAAGTGACGGGAGAGGACACCCGCCATGGCTCGTGGCCGTGGTTGGTGTCTCACCAACCACCCTTAACTTAACGGCATTGATACAGTATTATTATTTCTATCTGGTAAAAACCGGCGAATCATTAGCACATCAGCAAATTAGCACATTAGCAAATTGTCTATTTATTTCAATATACTCCTGCTAATCACAATCCGTTGCACCTCACTGGTGCCCTCATAAATCTGTGTAATCTTCGCATCCCGCATCATCCGCTCTACATGATATTCTTTCACAAAGCCATACCCCCCGTGAATTTGAACAGCCTCTGTTGCAGTCCACATGGCGGTTTCCGATGCATATACTTTTGCCATACTGCCACTAACTGTATAGTCTAAATGCTCATCCTTTTCCCAGGCAGCTTTCAGGCAAAGTAAACGAGCGCATTCAATTTTGGTAGCCATGTCTGCCAGTTTAAATTGTATGATTTGGTGATGCATAATTTCTTTACCGAATGCCTTGCGTTGTTTGCTATAAGCCAACGATCTTTCATAGGCGCCGCTTGCAATACCCAGTGCCTGCGATGCAATGCCAATACGACCACCCGCCAGCGTTTTCATCGCAAACTTAAAACCAAAGCCATCTTCACCTATGCGATTTTCTTTGGGCACTTTTACATCATTGAATAAGATTGTATGTGTATCACTGCCACGAATGCCCAGTTTATTTTCTTTAGCACCTACTACCACACCAGGCCAGTTTTTCTCCACAATAAATGCATTAATCCCCCTGCTTCCTTTGCTCACATCCGTTTGTGCAATTACCAGGTACACGCTGGCACTGCTACCATTGGTGATCCAGTTTTTAGTACCATTCAATAAATAATAATCACCCTTATCTTCCGCAGTAGTTTGTTGCGAAGTGGCGTCGCTGCCTGCTTCGGGTTCACTCAATAAAAATGCACCAATATGTAGTTCGCCATCTTTTTTACCCTGTGCCAATGGTACCAGGTATTTCTGTTTCTGTTCCTCGTTGCCATATTCCTGCAGGCCATAACACACCAGGCTGTTATTAACGCTCATACATACACTCACACTGGCATCTACCTTGCTAATCTCTTCCATCGCCAGTACATAACTGATCGTGTCCATACCACTACCACCGTATTCCGGCTTTACCATCATGCCCATAAAACCCAACTCTGCCAGTTTTTCAATTTGTTCACGGGGAAATTTTTGTAACTCATCTCTTTCTATTACACCGGGTAAACATTCCGAAATTGCAAAATCCCGGGCTGCTTTTTGTATCATTAAATGTTCTTCAGAAAGTTGAAACTGCATACGACTGTTTTTTTATTTAGGTTGTAAAAATAAGGTTTCAAAACTAATGGGCGTTAGTTTAATAACAGTTTTTTGTTAACCGGCAAAAGTTCCCAGGTTATGCTGCTCCCGACAGCTATCAGGAGGCGTCGAACGTTTGAAAGGTTGTACAACTACTAAGCTTTTATCAAAAAATAAATGGAGTGTATTCAGAATACTTTTTGTTGTCTTTCTTCAATCTGGATAATTAATACATATTCTTTAACAGTTTTAAAAATAACATTGCTAACTACTTTAGTATTCTTATATTTGAATCCTGATGTACGCAATAGTAGACATAGAAACAACCGGCGGTTATGCCGCTGCTTATGGAATCACCGAAGTAGCCGTTTATATCCATGATGGCAAAAGGGTGGTGAAGCATTTTGAAACGCTCATTAATCCACAGCAGAATATTCCACAATACATTACGGCCCTCACGGGAATTAACAATGCAATGGTTGCGGATGCTCCGGCCTTTGAGGAAATTGCAGCAACATTGTACGAGTTGCTAAACGAAGAAATTTTTGTGGCTCATAATGTGAATTTCGATTACTCATTTATAAAGCATCATTTAAAAGCTGCTGGCTATGAGCTAACTTCTAAAAAATTATGTACCGTTCGTTTGGGAAGAAAAGTTTTTCCCGGCCTACCTTCCTATAGCCTTGGCAATCTTTGTCGCTCTCTGGAATTGCCCATCGAAAACAGACATCGTGCAGATGGCGATGCAAAAGCAACCGTAAAATTATTTGAACATTATTTGGCCAATGGCGCAGATACACATATTGAGCAGATGCTTAAAAAGTCATCCGGCGAGCAATGGCTGCCTATGCAATTGACCAAGGCTGATATTTTACAACTTCCTGCCGGGCCGGGTGTGTATTATTTTCATGATGCAAAAGGTAAAATTATTTATGTAGGCAAGGCTGTTAATATAAAAAAGCGGGTCAGCAGTCATTTTACCCACAATGATGCGGACAGGAAACGCCAGAATTTTTTGCGCATCATTTGCAAAATCACTTTCAAAGAATGCGCTACAGAATTGGAGGCCATCGTTTTGGAAAGCACCGAGATAAAAAGGCTTTGGCCGAAATACAATTATAGCCAGAAACAACCGGCGCAAAAATTTGCCCTGTATATGTTTGAAGATAGCAAGGGCTACCTGAGACTTGCGATTGATAAAAAGAAAAAGAACCTTGCCCAACTATACAGTTTCAATTTATTGCACGAAGGACTGGTAATGCTAAAGAAGATTGCCGAGGAATTTGAACTACATGAAAAATTATGCTTTATAGACAAAACGCCTTTTTCAGACGATGATTATGCCGCATTGGAAGCTCCGCTCACCTACAACGAAAAAATAAAAAATGCCATTCAGGCGCTGGAGGAAAAATTACCCACATTTGCCGTATTGGACAAAGGGATAAAAACCACCGAAAAACTTTGTTTATTAATTGAACGGGGAAGTTTTTGGGGCATGGGATACTTACCTGCAGGCATGCAGGTTACCAGCACAACTGACCTAAAGGGGCTTCTCGTGCCCTATGCAGATAACGATACGATCCGCAATAGCATTTATTCTTTTGTGGCGCAATACCCCGACAAGCGAGTTAGTTTGGTATCCAATCTCCTTAGTCATTCATAATTAATTTTTCACTTTTTTCTTTCCATACACACCACTATTTTCGCAGCCCGAATTTAAAAAAGGAATATCATGTCAACATTTGCACAACCCATCGCACAAAAGCTAAATATAAAAATACAGCAGGTAGAAGCTGTGCTCAGTTTATTTGAAGAAGGCGCTACCATTCCGTTTATTGCCCGTTATAGAAAGGATAAAACAGGTGCACTGGATGAAGTGCAGATACAGCAGATACAGGATGAATCAAAGTTTTTAAAGGAATTTACCGAGCGTAAAACATTTATCGAAAAGACGATTACCGAGCAGGGGAAAATGACGGAGACCTTGCAGGCTAAAATAGACAAAGCCACAGCCATTACTGAGTTAGAAGATATTTACCTGCCCTATAAACCAAAGCGCAAAACAAAAGCGCAGACTGCCCGTGAAAACGGACTGGAGCCTTTAGCCACTACTTTGCTGGAGCAAAAGGAAATTGACCTGCAGGCAACGGCTGCCACTTTCATCAATGAAAAGGTGGCAGACGCAGATGCTGCCTTACAAGGTGCCCGGGATATTATTGCGGAACTGGTAAATGAAGATGCACAGGTAAGGGCTAAACTTCGAAAGCTATTTGAAACCGAAGCCACACTGCAAAGTAAAGTGGTGACCGATAAAGAAACGGAAGGCATCAAATACAAAGATTATTTCGACTTTTCTGAACTCATCTCTAAAACACCTTCTCACCGGATACTGGCGGTGCTTCGTGGTTTC
>JBGSMI010000414.1:0-3144 GCA_041740215.1 Ferruginibacter sp. | reverse complement strand
TTTTTTGCAGGTGATTGATAACAATACCGTGTTTTTCTCTGGGTGAATGTTGAAACTATTTGCAACTGTTTATAGAGGCAGCTACACTACTCGTTTTGGTTGAAGTACTAGTTGCAGCTTTTGTTGTTTTTTCGTGGGTTGCGCCTGCAGGCAGCCAGTAATCATCAGCGCAATAAGGAATAAATGATTTTTATTCATGGTATTGTTTTATGAGTTAAAACTAATCTTGTTTGCCGCTTCCCTGTATCCTGTAAAAACGGGAATTTTTACCTGTATTATTTTCTTGATGCCAGGGTGGTTACCATACCATCTGCCGATAATTTTCGGATGCATTCATTGCCGCCGTCTATTACATAAATATTCTGTTTGCTGTCGATGGCCATATTGCAGCCTAAAGGGAAATTGAATAAAGCGGTTACTGCTTTGCCATCTTTGTAGCCTTCTTTTGCCCTTCCGCCCATGTTGAGACTGTTCGGTTGTATCATACTGTTACCAGCGATTGTAGTCACTTTATTGTTGGCGATTTTTATAATGCGGTGCAGCCTGTTATCGGTAAAAATGATTTCTCCTTTTTTGTTAATCAAAATGTCATCCGGTGCCATCAATTCCGCTTTGCTGATATCTCCCGGAATATAAAAAGGGAGAAATTCTCTTTTATTGCAAAGTCCTGCCATTGTGGTAACCGTTCCGTCGGGGGCTAATTTTTTTATACAACGTCCATTGCCATCACTCAGGTAAATATTGCCGGCAAAGTCTACACCCATGCCTGCAATCCATTTGGTTTTCAATGCAGGATTATCTTTTGTATTGGTTAAGGTGGTTACCATTCCATCGGTACTTATTTTTCGGATAATGTAAAAGTTTTCCCGGTCATCTTTTTCGGCAACATACATATTTCCGATGGCGTCTATTTCTATAAATTCAATGCTTCTGAATTGCGCTTTGCTAAGTGGGCCATCTATAACTTTATATTCATAGGGTTTACCGGCAAATAGCGAAATTTCTCCGGCAGGCGTCATTCGCCAAATAAGGTCATCTGCGGCCATATAAATATTGTCGTTGGCATCAATTGCCATAGCAGTGCAACCCGGATATGGATTTGTTTTACCCTTGCGGATATCCTCAGTAATATAAGATGCCGTTCCATCGGGTGTTATTTTCATCACCCTGCCCCTGTAGCAATGCACGATAACATTGTCTTTGCTATCTACTACAATTTCTTTGGGCATAGCAGGGAGTTTTGCTATGGTTGTTTGTGCACAAACATAAAGGGAACAAAAGACAGCAAAGAATAGCAGGATTTTTTTCATAATTGTAAATGGTTTAAAATAAAGTGGTTTATTTTCTAATGTTCTGAAACCTTCTAACGAACGTGCCGGGCATTATAGTAATGCTGCAATTGTTTTGTTTTTTTATTGCTACTGATATGGCTGGTACAACGATTTTCTTTTCGAAGGTTCGTAAAACCTTTGGACAGAACTATTTTATAAATTTATCTACTTCATTTTGGGCAAAAACTTCGTTTGGCATCTTTCACTCTTAAAAATGCAGTATATGAAGATTCACCCGTACTCACCCGAAGAGAAAATGAAATACTGCGGCTGATTGCACGCCGGCCCACCAATCCCAAAATTGCAGAAAAACTTTTTCTCAGTTTAAGTACAGTAGATACCCACCGTAAAAGTTTGATGCGGAAGCTCAATATCAAAAACACCGCATTGTTGATACGATATGCGATTGAGTATAAATTAATTTGATGGTAATATACCTGACTGCGCCTACACCGGCGGAGATGTGCAGTGCGTATCAATTAGGTAGACTTGATTAAAATACTAATCAAGTTTAATAGGGTATTTTGCAGTACCATACAACCATGCAGTAGGATTCAAAGCTCCTCCGTTGTAAGGTCCGTCCCTCTCCGTTGGATGATCTAATTGTAAAACAAGTTGCCATTCATCTATACCAGAGAAATATTGACTGGCAAATTGGTATGTCACTTTTTCAAGTGTTCTATTTTGACGTGATTTTAGTTTGCCTAATTTATCAATTTTGTATTCTTTTCCGTCGTCTGTATTGGTTATTGTTCCTTTACTCCATGTTTCAAAAACGCTTGCTTGCGGAATAATAGTAATGGTATTGCCTTCTATTTTGTAAGTGCCGTTTTCTTTGGCAAAATAAATATCGGGCATATATGAAAAGCTTCTGTATACAAACGAGTATGTTCCGTTTGCTTTAAACTCGTACTGCATTTTATGATATTCATGCAAGCCATTATTTACTGCATAATTTGAATTGCTGGTGGAGGTTTTTAACCATTTTCCTACAAGAGAATGTGCTGCGGTATTATCTGTTGGTTTTGGATTATCCTGCGATTGAGTAGCAGCTATATCCGGTTTAATTAAATTAATAGATTCAATCAAAGCCTGTATGTCTTTTATATAATCCTTATTATTGGTAACAGCCACAATACTCAGGCACCTGTCGTAGCCACTTGCTGTGGTAAGCATTGCCATGGATTCTTTGTTTTCAAAAGTAAATTTGCTTTTACCCGCTTGTATTTTCCATCCTTCGGCTTCCTGTATTTCATTTACCTCGGGGTCGTCTGTTGGGTGGTAATTTTTTACAATAAGGTCTTGCCATTCGCTTTCAAAATCCGCTTCAATTGTTCCTTTACTAATGGTACTTTTTATTACATTAATTCGGCACCAGCTTTTTGTTTTATTATCAGTAATGGTATAACTCACCAGGGTTTCTTCCACGTTTTTTGTCCAGCCCTTTGGGGGAGTGAAAGTAATAAGGTCAAAGGTTTGCTGTTGAGCAAAGGCTTTTCCAGCTAATGTAATGAGAAGAGAAAGTAATACTATTTTACTCATGGTTTTATTTTATAAGGTAAAATTATCAATGTTATCAGGTTCTTATCATCCCGTAAAAACAGGATTTTAATGAAGGGTTATGAATGAAATATCAGTATCTATTTACAACCATGCATCTACCGTTGTAAAGCGTTTTATTACAAAAATGCTTTTAGTCTTTACTAATTTTTATGTTGCTAACATACATATTGTCGATACTTTCCATCATACTTCCTAAAGCCCCCCAACTCATAGTAGAGAAAGCGACGCCGGGTGATAGCATATTTTTTTC
>JBGSMI010000321.1:0-9146 GCA_041740215.1 Ferruginibacter sp. | reverse complement strand
GCAGCGAAATGAAGTAAGGTGGCCTGAAAGCAGTAAAGTGTTTTTTGGTGAACGAATAATTAAAGGTGGAACTGAAGCATTAGGGATAGGAGTGAAAATCCTTTTGCGATAGCAAAAGATTGTAACGCATAGCCCGACCCGCCCTTGTATTTTGGCGGGGAATGCCATCATAATTTAGATTGTTTGAATTGTGATTTATTTGATTGTTGAGATTTGTGTGATTTTGTATATGCTTTTTTGATGGGTAGTAAAAAAGTCGGTATAGGAAATAAGTGCTCAGGCTTTGTTTCATATCTGCGCCGGAGATAATTCGGCTGCAAATACATTTAGGGGAAGTATTCTAATACAGATTGTCTTTGGTAGGAACACCGGCAAAGGAGACAGCTAAGGCTCAGCATCATTGATGCACCTAGCTGCCGAATATTTATAAAAGCAATAGTGTTTTAGTAATAGCATCCCTCAAATCTACATTTACATTTGTTTGTCCTGCAAAATCATTCCATCTGCTTACAACAGCATTAACCTGGTTAATGATTGCATCTGCTTTTTTAATGTTCATATTTTTAGCTACTTCCAGTAAATCAGCACGGGAAATATTTTTCCGCTTGCCATTTATACTTAAAGAGTGCTGGCTTACCCATGTACTGCCTGGCCGGTAGGAATGACAAACATCAAAAGCAGGAGCCAGTTGCCATTGGCCGGTTTTGTCCATACTGAATGAAAAATTCTTGCTGTGGTCATCACAGTTTCTTGCCATTACATTAAATACCATTCTTCTGTACAGTTGTTCGGCGTCTGTGTAAGGCAATAATAGGAGCCGCATGGTTTCAAATAATTGTTCATAGCTAAATGATGTGACCTCGTTAAAATCATAATGAGCAATAGCACAAAAACTTTGTATATGCAGTTTACCCTTACCGTGTTCCCTGTCAAAACGCCGGGTCATAAAATGAGCCCTTCCGTTTTCTTCCAGCAACCTGCATTCGGTCATTTCTATTTCGGCTTCTTTTGCCATCAGGTGGTAAGCCATTTCAACCCTGCCATAACCGGATGATGTACCTAACTGCTGGTCTGTAACGCCGTCAAATTTCAGCAGCCAATGGGTAAACCCTTTTGGTGCATCTGCCTGACCGGAACGAATTTCTTTTGTATCAGGATTAAATGCTATCACTGCTTTAGCCCTTGCTCCACCGGCAGATGAACCAATCTTTAAAATATCACTCAATGCTTTTGCTTCATCGCCGGAAAGATTGGTATTAAAATCCTGCCTGCCAGAAAGTATTTCCTGGGCAATACCAATCAAACTATCTAATTCAATTATAGAAGCATCTTCTTTCACTTTAGGTTCTACGGGTTCAAATTCCAATGCTCCCATACCTCTTTTGCCGATAAAGCAAAGCAGTTCTACCGGATTCATACTATCCGAAGGACGACCATTTCTTGAAAGCCAGGCATTTATCAGGCTGTTACCATATTTATCCGGCAATACGTCGGCCAGCAAGCCCGGTAAGCCTTTGAATGTAGTTGTAAGGTGTAATTCAGGAAAAGAAAACACCCGTCTTGCAGCATCGGCAATCGGCATTTTCAATGGCGATAAATCCCATTCGTTGGTAATAAAAGATGGTTCAAATTCAAAGGAAGCTAACCCTGTGTCCACATCCCATGCAATGGCCCCAACCCGTTTGTTCCAGATGTTGATGAATGCTGTTGTTATCATTACCAATCGCTTGTAGGTTTTTGAATTGGGGTGGCTTTTTTACTGCTTGCCCTCTGCCGCTTTTTCTGGTCAATTTTAGCCAATTGCAGCGGACTGAGCTGTGGTTGCTTTATTTCAAAATTTTGAAACAGTTGTAGCTGCTCTAAGGCCCTTAATATTTGAATAAAAGAAAGCAAAGTACCTCCGCCGCCATTTTCAACCTGCACCATTGTAGAACGGTTGATGCCCGCCGCCGCCGCCACCTGCTGCTGTGTTTTGTTTTGCTGTAGCCGGGTTTGTTGAATGAAGTTACCCAATACCTCCAAAACTGCCGGGTCACTCATTGCGTACCAGTATTTGACGGCTTTTTCCATCGTTAAATGTATTATTGATGAATAATGTTGGCAAATGCCGACAATTTAATTAGTCTATTTTGTTGGCTTATTCCATCACAAATATACTAGATTGGCTTTAATGGTGGAAATATCCGACATTTATTTGTAAATAAATAATAATCAATATTCAAATAGTTGGGTAGATTTAAAATTGCAGGTGGCAGGTGAGGTCACAAGCAACGGCAGCAGCTTCAACCGCTCCTAAAGTAGACTTATCAATGGAGCTATTTTACTTTTTGGGATTTGCTGAGATGTAATTTATATAGGAATTATTGGATGCAATTTGATTTAGTTCAATACACAATACTGAAGTAAAGGAAAAGAAACTTTGCAAAGCCATGCGTCTGGCTGATGGATGGGTTGCTTGTACATTTACGGGATGTATTCTAAAGCTGGTAGTGTACGGTGAGGAGACTGAACACGGGGGCAAGGAAAAGAAACTGTGCAAAGGCATGCGCCTGGTTGAGGGATGGGCTGCATCTACATTTACCGGATGTATTCTAAAGCAGGTAGTGTTCGCCCAAGATACGCTGCAATAGAACGGAGTGGAGGTGCAATAAATAAAAAGGCGTTAGCCACCTTATAAAGAAGCGTTGGTTGATTGCTGCTTATTTTTTTAAACGCTTTAGCCATTGTGTTGGCTTTAAAAAATTAAGCTGCAATGGGAAGCTGTATTTGTTTTACTGCTTAGTCGCCTTTGAGCTTAGCAGTGAAACTTTGATTGTCATAAAAAAAAGCCCCTGAGGGCTACTATTAAGGAAGCATCGCATACCAACGCTTTGTACCAGGAGCTGGATAACGGAACTGGTAAGCTACCGGGTCTGCAGTGAAAATATTATTGATTAGCGGATTTTGGGCAAGTAAACTATCATTGATAGTTCCGAATAAAGTTACCCATAGAAGAAAAAGGCTTTTCGATTTCATTTGTTTGGATTATGTATGATCCCATTCGGAAACAGCAATGACCATTTAGGCTATTTACCTAATGATGGCACGCTAATACTTTGTTGTTTTATTTTGCCTCAATATTAACAGATGAAGATTTTAAACCTGCCAACTTCGCCGTTAATGTGATACGCCCGACTAGCTTTTTTGCCTTTATAATTACCAAAAATTTGCCTTGCAATGCTTTGTGTTGTGGTTGCCGATAGCTTTCCAAACTTGTGGGCTTTGTATTCACAAAAGCAAAAATTTCTCCTGCTACATTGAATATCACACCTCATCAAATTATTTTGCTCATTGGTTGTATCCATTTACTACTGCAAATGCAATGCTCATTCAACAAACTTCAATGTTTACTCAAACATTAATTAAATCTGAAGTAATCCATCATATAGTTTACCTGGTAATAAAATCCTTTTTTAGTTTCGCCGTGAAAAACGAAATAAAGGTCGTGAACGCCTTTAGCTACCTCGCTAACATCGCATATTACCTTTTGCCATTCAAACCAGCCCTTTGTTGCAGGCACACGGCATTTACTTACCAAAGGACCATCAATGCTGTCAAGCCGTATCTCTATCATCCCGATTTCTATTTTTAACGGTGATGAAAGTAACGTTTCAAAAAAGCGGACACCATTACCAAAGTCCACACTTTCAAATGCTATCCAGCTATTCTCTTCCAAAATATTAACTACGTGATTACCCTCACCAGTTGGCTCAAAAATGGTTTCTATGGCACTGCCTGAGGATTTTTTATAATCTTCAGCTTCCTGTTTTCCCAATGCATCTATCCTAAGTTCAATTTTTCCAATTCCTTCATTCGTACGAGGTATAATGGGGATTTTACCATCCGCAGTATATTGAAATTCTTCTGCACAAATCTGTCTGTGAAAATCATCCCGTCCATTTTTATGATAGAAAATAAGGTGCTTGCCATTAAATGCTGTTACACAATTTTGAACAGTTGCGGCCTTATCTGCCTGTACAAAATATTGAAATACAAAAGGGCCATCCGGCTTGTCAGCAACAGAATAACCAAGCTTGTCCGGTGAAGCGCCATCGTTGCCTCCATAAGTAGCATGGAATTTCCCTTGAGCATAATTGATCCACAAGCCTTCGTGAAAATATTTTGGTTTTTCCAGCGGAATAGCCGGACCATCCAACTCTATCATTTTTTTTTTGAGCTTTGCTATGTACAATTCTTCATTTTGTCCAAAATAAATATAGCCAGTTCCTTTATAAAAAATAACACAAGGACTAACCAGCCAGCCGCTTGCCTCCCTTTTTATGCCGGGTGTTTTCGGGTAATGAGCGGTTTTCCAAGGGCATCTTTAAATGGGCCAGTTGGCTTGTCGCTAACCGCAACCCCAATATTATCAACCATCGGAAAGTAATACCAAAACTTTCCATTTGCCTCCACACAATCCCCATCCCAGGCGGGGCCATTATTCCATGAAATATCTTTACAGTTTAGCACGGAACCATGGTCTGTCCATATTTTTAAGTCGGAAGTAGAATAAACATGATAATCGTACATTCGCTGCCACCCATCATTTTTAAGATTAGGGTCGTGATCGGCATATAGATACAACTTGCCATCGCTGAACTGGTGTGCCGCAGGGTCTGCAGTGAAAATATTATTGATCAGCGGATTTTGGGCAAGTAAACTATCATTGATAGTTCCGAATAAAACTACCCATATAAGAAAAAGGCTTTTTGGTTTCATTTGAATTTGGTTTATGTGTGATCCCATTTGTAATTAAGCAAAGACCATTTACATAATATTGCATTTTAATACTTTGTTGTTTTATTTCGCCTCAATATTTACAGATGAAGATTTTAAACCTCCAGATTTCGCAGTTAACGTGATATGTCCGGCCTGCTTTTTTGCCTTTATAATTACCAAACATTTACCCTGCCAAGCCTTACGCTGTGGTTGCTGATAACTTTCCAGGCTGGTTGGGTTTGCATTACCAACTGCAACAATCTCACCCGGACCATCGAGTTCAAATTCAATTAAATTATCAGCCTTTGGATTTTTAATTCCCTTCTCATCAACCAATTCAACCGTTATATAGCTCAAATCCTGGCCATCGGCATTGATTAGATTGCGGTCGGGAGTAAGTTGTAGATGATGTGGTTCTCCTACAGTTTTTAG
Source organism: Ferruginibacter sp. (assembly GCA_041740215.1). Taxonomy (GTDB): domain Bacteria; phylum Bacteroidota; class Bacteroidia; order Chitinophagales; family Chitinophagaceae; genus Ferruginibacter. Next base: position 3,956 of record JBGSMI010000321.1, on the reverse strand, counting down.
CTCCGCTATTTTTATTTCCTTTTTACCTGCTATTCCTACCGCTTTTAAAATTCCAGATTTATAAGGCACATTCCACAATGCTATAAATTGATTGCTGCGGTTCGTTGGTTTTCTGCCTAATGATTTTCCATTTAAAAACAATTCAACCTCATCACAGGAAGAGTAAACATTTACTTCAAGTGGCTTGTCTTCATAGCCTGGCCAGTTCCAGTCTGCTAACACATCATGCCAATGCCATTGGCTCCAAAACTCTTTTTTAGCATTGATTTCGAAAGTTGATTCCGGAGCTTTTACAAATAAAGAAAGTTGATTGGCTTGCCATAAAACATCCCGGTAAAAAGATTGAGGTCGCTTCCAACCACAAATATCCAAATCGCCACAATAAGCCAATGACCAGGGATACAGCTTTTCATCCGGCCAAAAGCCCCGCCAGCCAATACTTGCTTCGCCAATATAATCGAATGATGTCCATACAAAATCGCCGATTACCCATGGATTATCTACTACGCCCATCCAATAATCGAAAGCTAAAAAGGGCGAAGATTCAGTGGCAACCATCACCCTTTTAGGATCACGGTCATGATCTGCTTTATACTTTTCAAATGCATAATTATATCCTGCAATATCCAAATTTGCTATGAAGGGATCTTTGTCTTCCTTCATTTGGTGTACCCCCGCTGTAACGGGCCTTGTAGTATCTAAGAGTCGAACATGATCCGCTAATATTTTTGCTATCGCAACCACTTCCCTTTTATCCATATCCGGAATTTCATTACCGATACTCCACATAATAACAGAAGGATGATTTCTATCCCGATAAACCATAGCTTCCAAATCTTTTTTCCACCAGTCTTTAAAAAACAAATGGTAGTCCATTGGATTTTTACCGGTTTCCCACATATCAAAAGCTTCATCAATCACCAGCATTCCTAAACGGTCGCAGGCATCCAAAAAAGCCGCTGAAGGTGGATTATGTGCAGCCCGAATGGCATTGAATCCACTTGCTTTTAAAAGTTCTACCCGACGTTCTTCAGCACGGTCAAAAGCTTTAGCACCAAGTGGACCATTATCATGGTGTACGCAACCTCCTTTTAGTTTCAGCGTTTTACTATTCAACTGAAATCCATTAACAGCATCGAAAGAGATGGTACGAATACCGAATTTATTTTCTATCCTATCTGTTAAATGTCCGTTGGTATAAACTTCTGTTACAGCCGTATAAAGCGTTGGTGTTTCTATTGACCAAAGCAAGGGATTTTTCAAACTAATACCAGCGCTAATGTCAGTTGTATTTTTACGGTTAATCACAAGTACAGTATCATGCTTTGCAACAACTGTGTTACCTGGATTTTTAATTGTGGTAATCACTTTTACACCCGACGAGGATACACCATCATTTACAATGGTTGTTTTTACATTTACAATGGCTTCATTTGGTTGCACTTTTGGAGTAGTAATAAAACTGCCATTTCTACCAACCCTAACCGAATCCACAATATCCAACCATACATGCCGGTATATGCCTGAACCGGTGTACCATCTTGTATTCTCTCCTTCATTTTGAACTTTTATTGCCAATAAATTCTGCTCCTCAAATTTCAATTTTGTTGAAAGATCAATTTCAAAAGGAGTATAGCCATAAGGCTGGTTGCCAACCAATTCCCCATTCAGCCATACCTGCGCATTACAATAAATGCCATCAAAGCGGATAAGGATTCGCTGCCCTTTAAATTTTGAAGGAATGTTCAACTTTTTTCTATACCATCCGACACCGCCATTTGTAAACCCCGTACTTTGCTGGCCAACTGAAGCTTTATCAAACGGTGAATTTTTTCCGGGCAAATCTTCTATACTCCAATCATGCGGCAAATCAACAAGCCGCCATGCAGCATCATTGAAAGGTTGTTTTTCAGCACCTACCGAACCGCCTTTAAAGAACCGCCAACCGTCATCCAACAGAATATTTCTTTCAAAACTTTGCTGGCTAAAAGCTCCAGTAAAACAAAGAAAGAAGGCAAGGCAAACATTTAATAATTTGTATCGCATATTTATTGGAATTTAATTTTCTTTACATAAAACAAAGGCTACCATCATTCTGATACTTTCAGAACTATAGTAGGTTATGTTTATAATGTTGACTCATTTAATTTTTCGATATCAGTTAAAAAATAAAATTACATGGATAGAAATTTTTCACCCTCCTACAATCGAATGATTTTAATATTCCTGTAACACGCCAGCACTTTACCGCCGCCATGCACCTGTAAAGCAATTTTTCCACTGTGTATTATTTTTTCATCTGGTTCTATATAATCAACTGTTTGTACACCATTTAGCCAGATACGTATCCTTCTCCCTATACTTTTTATGGCAAAGCGGTTCCATTGATTGGGCTTTAAAATTTTTTTTATCAGCGTACTATCCGGATTTACGATGGTAACATTTCTCCTTGATTCATCATAAAGACTTGCCCAATAACCCTCGCCCAAATCAGCCTGGTAGCCCACCATTTCGTAGGCAGGATCCTTGGCCTGTTCACTATGAAACTGCACGCCTGCATTTACAAACCCAGTGCCCGTTAATTTAAATTCAAGAGAAAGTTCAAAATTGCCGAAACTCTCTTTGGTAGCTAGAAATTCATTGTGAGGAACGAGTTTATCAAGACTTCCCCCCACTAAAGAATTATTAAGAATATGCCAGGTATTTACGGTATCGCCTGCCCAACCATTAAAAGTTTTACCATCAAAAAGTTCCGTTGGTTTGGGTGTTGTTTGCGTTTGCCCCATTCCCAAAAAATAAAATAGACAGCCAATGGCTAAGAAGGATATTTTCACAATTATATATTTTTAGAATTTTATAAATCATGGGTAATATTTGTCTTTAAATAAATTATGCGAATTGTTCTTTTAAAAATTTCAGTCCTCTTCTTGCTATGTTTTCTGCTGAGCCATCCATGGTTCGCCATATTGAGGCAGCTTTAGCAATTACTTTTACTTCAGGCGTAAACGATTCTATTACTAATTGCCCATTATAATTAATAGTGGAGAGCGCATCTTTTATTTCGTCCCAATTGGTATGGTCCCCACCAGGAGTGCCACGGTCGCTTCCGCAGGCATGAAGCAAGGCTAACCGGCTACCCGCTTTTTTGATTGACTCTCCTAAATGTTTTTCTTCAATATTAATGTGAAAGGTATCAAGGTGAAGGTACAGCCAATCGCTTCCTACTTTTTCTATCAGGCTCAGTCCCTGTTCGCAGGTATTGATAAAATCTGTTTCAAAACGATTGAGCGGCTCAATGGCCAGTTTAATTTTTTTTGTTGCGGCGTATTTACATAATTCTTTTAGATGTTTAACCACAGTTTGCTCCTGTAGGGCGTATTCTTTTGCTGACACCGCATCCGCCCTTCCTACACATGAATACAAAGGGCCAACTACCAATTCGCCTCCTGCTGCGTTAGTAAAATCAATTACCTTTTTTATATATTTAATTGATGTTTGTTGCTGTTCAGGTGTACCTCGCAGATCACGGTCAGGTCCAAATACCGCCGCCACTGAAGTACATTTCAGATTATGTTTTTCAAAAGCCTTTTTAATTAGTACCCCATCCAAAAATGACGGGTCTTCTACTGCAATTTCAACCGTATCAAATCCCCAATGCTTAAATTTTTGAAACCATGTAATACTTTGGTTGGTAAAAGGTGAGTCAAATAAAAAAGTATTAATTCCTATGGGATACATAATTTGGATATTTTATTGAAAAATTCCATAAAGTGAAATAGGTGATGAATTAAGATTTGTTTTTTCTTTATTTTCATCTGACTTGTTCTTACTTTTTCATCAGCTTTTTCAGCCTTTTCTCGCATTCCATCATAGAACGCCCGGAGTGATAGGCTACCTTCCACTCGTTACCAATGCTACCATCTATTACCCGGCCATCACGTTTCAGTAATCTCCCC
>JBGSMI010000412.1:0-10167 GCA_041740215.1 Ferruginibacter sp. | reverse complement strand
CAAAGCGATTTAGGTAGCATGTTTGCATTTGAACAAGGTAAAGGAAAATCTCCATTTACTGATAAGGAAATAAAAGAAAACTGGATTAAAAATTCTCCGATATCTTATGTTGAAAATGTAAAAACACCTACACTTATTTTATCCAATACAGGTGACGAAAGAGTCCCTATTTCTCAGTCTTACACTTATTTTAGAGCGCTACAAGACAATGGTATTGAATCAAAGTTGATCGCTTTCCCAATCACAGGACATATACCGACCGACCCAATAAGAACGAAAGAAATGTATAGGTTTATATTGGAATGGTTGGACAAGTATTTAAAGTAAATTAAGATTTCTATATTTTCTCTATTTTTTATCAAAAAAAATTTTAAAGTGACATCTATCGCAAAATCCAGAATAGAATCCATCGACCTTTTAAAAGGTTTGGTCATGGTTATCATGGCACTTGACCATGTGCGAGATTATGTTCATTATGGTTCATTTTTTATTGACCCCTCAGCCTGCGTTCGTGTCTCACGAATGCAGGGTATGGTTCGAGTGAGACACGAACGCAGCCTGAAAGAATTGAATTAAAAAGTAGGAGGATGTAGCCCTGCCATTTTTAAAAGTCTTCGTAAATTGATATTGCCTTCTCAATTGACTTTTAATAGTTGAACCGTGGCACGCCCCATAGACGTAGAACCAATAATTTGTAAGTCATCATCATTCCATAAAAAATGGTCTGACCAAATATCGGTTCGTGGATTGAATAAAGGAGATAATTGACGAGTCAAAGGATCCAAGGTTTCAATTTTATCTTGTTTGTGGGCGTTGCAACCGCCACAACTAAAAGCAAGATTTTCTAAGCTGGTTAGTCCTTGTTTTATTAGTGGTATAATATGCTCAAAATTGAAAGATGAAGGCGAGAAAGCAGCAGGGAGTTGGCAATATTCACAATAGCCAAACGCACGTTCAATAACAGCTTTTCGTAAAGAAAGAGGAACGTGAATTTTAGGCATTGTGAAGCACAGTTAAACCTAATTGATTCATCAATTGTGTTAAAGTGATATCTCTTAACTGAGCCAGTTCTAAAAGGTATTGAAAACGTTTGTTACGTACTTTTTCCTCTTGGTTCACTAAAATGAGCAATTCTTTATATTCTGTTTCAGTTAGGGTGTCAAGTTCCATTTTGTCTTGAAGTAAGGTATAGCGTTCTATTGCTTGCTCGGGCAAAACAGTTTGATTAATTTTTTGGAGTAAAAACTTATTGCGTTTGTTGCTATCTGTAACCCGTTTTCTAGTTACAAGTGCATTTAAACCACTAATAAAAGACTCCAAATCGTTTAATGGCATTTCCGCAAAACCACTAATTAGGTTTTGCAGATTTTTATTAGGCTGTATTTGAATATTTTCCATTATTTAATATTCAGTATTCAAAATAATTAATGAAGTTAAACTTTTTTTCAAATATCAATATAATTTCATAATTGTTAAATGGCATTAAACAAAGTTTTAAAGTGACATCAATCGCAAAATCCAGAATAGAATCCATTGACCTTTTACGAGGTGTGGTAATGGTTATTATGGCATTAGACCATGTGAGAGATTATTTTCATTATGGTTCATTTTTTATTGACCCAACAAATTTGGAAACCACAACCCCTTTCTTGTTTTTTACCCGCTTTATAACAAATTTCTGTGCCCCTGTTTTTGTGTTTCTGTCTGGCACATCCGCATTTTTATATGGTAATAATAAATCGAAACCACAACTTTTTAAATTTCTTTTTACCCGGGCATTTGGCTTATTTTTCTTGAGATAGTGGTTAATACTTTTATCTGGACTTTTGATGTTACTTACAGCTTGCAACTATTTCAAGTAATTTTTGCCATCGGATTTAGCATGCTATGTTTATCCTTGCTCATTTACCTCCCAAAAAAATTGATTTTGATTATAGGTATTGTTTTAGTTGCAGGGCATAATGCTTTGGATGGTATTGTGATGCAAGGAGAAAGTTTTCAATCCATAGTTTGGTACTTTTTGCACCAAGATAAAGCACTGGTCTATAGCTCAGATCATTTAGTCCTTTTACGTTACCCAATCATTCCTTGGATTGGTTTAATGGCATTAGGTTATTTATTTGGCACTTTTTATCAAAAAGATTTTGATGCCACCATCAGAAAAAAATGGCTGTTGAGATTGGGTGTAGGTTGTATTATTTTCTTTTTTATTTTAAGAGGATTGAATGTGTATGGCGATTTAGTGCCATGGACTGTTCAAGATACTACCACAAAAACCATTCTATCATTTTCTAAAGTAACAAAATATCCGCCTTCGCTATTATTTCTTTGCATTACCCTTGGTCCTGCCCTATTGTTTTTATATGGTTATGAAAATACAAAAAATAAGATAACTAATTTCTTGTTGGTCTTTGGAAGAGTGCCTTTATTTTATTATTTCTTGCACATGATAGTAATTCATATTACAGCTATAATTGGTATTTTAATTTTTGGCGGCAATTGGCAAGATATGATTGTAACAGGTAAAGGTGTTATGAGTGAAACGCTTAAAACGTATGGCTACTCTCTTTTTGTAGTGTATTTAGTTTGGATTGGCGTTGTGTTATTGCTTTATCCTTTTTGTAAAAAGTACATGCATTATAAAGCCAATCACAAAGAAAAATGGTGGTTAAGTTATTTGTAAAAAAAACAGTTTCCCCCCTCACTATTTTCTCTATTTTTTAATCAATCAAAAAAATGAAAACAAACGCCAACCAAAGAATTAATCAAAATCATCACCGCATCGTCGGTAGGTACATTGATTGAGTAGTACGATTTTTTGTGAAATCTAAATAAATAGTTAGTATTTTAGCTATAATAAATTAAAATAAGTATTTTAGTTAAAATATTGACTAAAAAATGAACTTCTCATTAAACAAAAAACCATCTGATACTTTGCGTGAAATCGCCCAACGGCATAAGACATTGCGAAAACAAGCAGGTTTTTCGCAATGTGAATTGGCCAAACGCTCGGGGGTTTCGTTGGGTAGCCTTAAACGTTTCGAAACAACAGGACAAATTTCGTTAGAATCGCTACTGCTGTTGGCAGATGTCCTTCATCGGCTCAACGATTTTGAGGTCGTACTACAACCCGTTGAAAATTTGAAAGCCATCGAAAAACTGTTTAGCGACAAAACACGCAGCTAATGAAGCCAATAAAAAAAATACTTGTCTCCATTCAGTTTGATGCCGAAGCATTGGAAGTGGGCGAATTGGTAAGCAACAGCCGCCTTCTCTATTTCAAATATTATCCAAGTTTTGTAAAAACGGGCTTGGAAATATCGCCACTCAAACTCAAATTAAACTCAGACATCAACAAGGCAAATGAATTGCCTTTTGAGGGTTTGTTCGGTGTATTTGCCGACTCGCTGCCCGACGGCTGGGGCAAATTACTGTTGGATAAAGCCCTGGCAGCACGAGGTATTGCTGTTTCAGATTTGACCCCGCTCAACCGCTTGGCATACATCGGCAGTCAAGGCATGGGCGCATTGATGTATAAACCCGAAATGTCTATTGAAAATACGGACGATTTTAAGATGGAATTAGACGAAATTGCCAAAGCTACAAAACAGATTATTGCGGGTACGGCCACGGAGGTATTAGATGAAATGTTCAAATTAGGCGGTTCGTCGGGTGGCGCACGTCCTAAAATTTTAGTTGGCTACCATCCTATTACACAGCATATTATCCCTGCCGAAAAGGTTTTACCCCCTCAGTACGAGCATTGGCTCATCAAATTTCCTGCATCTTCTGACACCGTAGATATTGCCAATATTGAATATGTCTATTACAAAATGGCGATAGATGCGGGGATTGAAATGAGCGACTGTCGGCTTTTTGAAGGCAAGTCGGGCAATACCTATTTTGGCACAAAACGCTTTGATAGAAAGGGCAATAACCGATTGCACTTACATTCGGCAGCGGGTATGATGCACGACAATTTTAGATTAAGCAGCTTAGATTATGGGCATTTGATGGATTGTGCCTTTCAACTCGAAAGAGACGTAAAGGCGTATGAAAAGGTATTGCGTTTGGCGGCTTTTAATGTTTTTGCAAACAACAGAGACGACCACAGCAAAAACTTTTCATTCCTCATGGATGCCAAAGGCAAATGGCGATTAGCTCCTGCTTATGATTTAACATTTTCGTATTCAGGGCATGGTATGCACAGCACGATGGTGGCAGGAGAAAGTGCCAAACCCAATCGAACACATTTGATGAAACTGGCAACTTATTTCAACGTAAAAAATGCCAACGTACTCATTGATGAAGTACAAAATGCGGTCAATAATTGGAAAAAATATGCGGCTTTGTACGGTGTCAAAACTGTTTCAAAAAACAACATACAAAAAGTAATCGGTCTTTAACAGTTGTAAAGGTAAAACCGCCTAATGACTCAATCGGCTTGGCAGAATTGGGGTTGGCGGTTGCCTTTCTTGGTTTCAATTTTGATGGTGGGTATATCAGTCTATATCAGAAAAAACATGGCAGAATCACTCCTTTTGCGAAAGCATCACTCATGTTCATGAGTGTTACGATAGGCAGTGCGTTTTTGTTTTTAGCGTTTGTTGAGAATTTTAAAAATCGAATTACTGATACGTTTCAAATTTATGGACGAACGGCATTATTTTATTATGCAATTCATTGGTATATTCTTCATACAGTGAGTTTAGTCTGCTTTCTTTTGAGAGGTCATTCGAAGGAAGAAGGTACGCAATTCGCTCAAATTCCATTTTGATATATTTAGTTCCTGGCGAAGGTTTTAATTTACCTCTGGTGTATATCGTATGGATATCAGTTGTCATTTTTATGTACCCTTTGTGTAAAAAGTTTGATGGCTATAAACAAGCCCACAAAGAAAAATGGTAGTGGATTTATTTGTAAAAAGATTTTTATCCCCAGCCCCACAAAGGGTTCGGAAATTCGTTGAACTCCAAATTTTCTATATTTTTTAATCAATAAAACAAATTTAGGTGCCGAAATTCTAATAAAAAAACAGGTTTACGATGCCTATTTTTAGAAAAAAATTATTTTTATGGTGCCGAAAATTTAACTTTAAATGGTTTGTACAAAAACATAAAATGCAATTAAAACGAAATATTGATTCAATACTTTTCGGTTGGAAGAATAGCCAGTAGAGAAAACCCATTTTATTGAGGGGAGCAAGGCAGGTAGGAAAATCCACCTCAGTAAAAGCCTTTGGAAAACAATTTGAATATTTTTTAGAAGTCAGTTTTGAAACTGAAAAAGAAATTCACGTTTTTTTTGAGGGAAACAGCAATGTTGCAACAATTTGCGAAAAACTTTCGGTCTATTACAACACGCCCACAGTGGCTGGCAAAACACTATTATTCTTTGATGAAATACAGCAATGCATTCCAGCCATAAGTGCTTTACGCTATTTTTATGAGCAATTGAATGAGCATCACGTAATAGCAGCAGGCTCGTTATTAGAATTTGCCTTAGCAGAATTGCCTGCTTTTGGTGTAGGTAGAATAAGGTCGGTATTTATGTATCCGCTTTCTTTTTATGAATTTTTAGAGGCAAAAGGCGAACGTAAATTTCTCGACCTTATTAAGATTGGTAAAACCTTAGATACTCCTTTTCATAAAAAACTGACAGAGTATCTGCGAATTTTTCTAATTATTGGCGGAATGCCCGAAGTAGTTGCCAAATACATTGACGGTGAGCCCTTATTGGAAATACAAATAGTACTCGACGAATTACAAGCATCAATTGTGGCTGATTTTAAGAAATATAAAAAGAATGTTCCCTCAAATAGATTGATTGAAGTATTTGAGGCGGTAGTTGCACAATCGGGTGGAAAATTCAACCTAAGCAAAGCCTCGCAAAATGCGAACCATGGTCAAATAAAAGAAGCATTGTCTTTGTTAGAAAAAGCAGGTTTAATATATGCAGTAACCCATTCTGCAGGCAATGGCTTGCCATTAGGTGCTGAAAGTAATGATAAAAAAAGAAAATATTTGCTCTTGGATACTGGTATTTTTCAGCGAATAGTAGGCTTAAATATCGGGCAATTTTAGTAGTAAAAGATACAGAAATTGTAAATAAAGGCACTATTGCAGAAACATTCGTTGGTAACGAAATCATCAAAAATAGTAATCCATATACGCAGGAGCGACTATATTATTGGCATCGGGAAGTCCCATCAAGCAATGCCGGGGTTGATTATTTAATTCAAAAAGATGGGCAAGTTTTGCCTGTAGAAGTAAAATCTTCACAAAAAAGTAGTATGCAAAGTATGTTGTTATTTATGAAAGAGAAAAACACAAAAGGTATTAGAATATCAATGGAAAATTTCAATAGTTTTCAAGACATCACCTTTATTCCACTATATGCAGCTGGCTGTTATTTAAAAACAAGTTTAACGTGATTTTAATTAATAAAACAAATCTTAAAATGAAAAAACTACTTTGTCAATCAGTGATTCTTACACTTTTAATGATAGTTTGTGGCTGTAATTCAAATAATCAGCAAACTGATTTAGATGCTAACCGTGAACTGGTAAAAAAATATCATCAAGTGTGGTCTGATGGTAAAGTATCTGATTTAGACAAAATAATGTCGCCCGACTTTGTATGTCATTTTATAGATGGTATTGAATGGAAAGGAATTGAAGGAGCAAAAAATTCAATATCAAGCCATAGAAAATCATTTCCTGATTAGAAAGAAGAAATAGTGGATATGGTTACAGAAGGCGACAAAGTAGTAACAAGATATAAATCAACAGGAACGCATCTGGGATTATTTAATGGGCTTGATTCAACAGGAATTAAAGTCACCATATTTGAGGCATCTATTTACAGAATTGCAAATGGAAAATTAGTAGAACAATGGAGATTTCCTGATGCATTGAGTTTGGATAGTCAATTAAAAGCTGCAAAATCTGATAAGCTAAACATAGATGGCTTAAAGGCGTCTCCTGCAATTTTCAAGTTATTGTTAGAAAACGAGCATGTAAGAGTATTGGAATATGCGTTAAAGCCTGGCGAAAAAGATACGCCACATACGCATCCTGTAAAATCATCTTACGTTGTTTCGGGCGGTAAGCTAAAAGTATATCTTGAAAATGGTGAAGTCGCAATTGCCAATGAGGACGCTGGCACTGCCTCCTGGAGGGATTATGTTGGAAAACATTACATAGAAAGCATTGGAAACACGACTGTTATAATTGTAATAACAGAAATTAAATCAATGAAGTAATGGAAGCAATTTTTTATAATAGCGATTAAAAAAAACAATCATTTACGCTAATAAATTTTAGAACAAAAAAACTTAAATACCTCACCAATGAATACCAATACGGTTATTGAAAGTCGGGATGCTAAACTACCCAATGACATTGATGCCATCAAACAATTATGGACCGATTATTTAACTTGGGGAAATGATGAAATGCAATTACTGTATGGAGTGCATCCGCACAATCCAACAAAAGCAGTAGAACAGGATATTAAAATGATTGCCAAATTTCTACCGCCAAACGGACGCCTTATTTTGGCTTTCGTTGATGAAAAGGCCTGTGGAATTGGATGTCTTAAAAGTATCAATTCAGCAATAGGAGAAATCAAACGCATGTATGTTGATCCATCTTTTCGAAACGTTGGAGCAGGCCGGTCCATCCTTCAATCTTTATTGGATGCTGCAAAAGAAGCCGGTTACAAAAAAGTACGATTGGATAGTCCTAAATTTATGGAGGCTGCTCATGCGCTTTACCGAAGTGTTGGTTTTAAAGAGATTCCGGTTTATGCGGAGGTGGAAATTCCCGAAGCGTTCAGAGAGTATTTATTATTTATGGAAATAGAATTATCGTAACGATCGTTTTAAAGAACACCATACAACACCTATCAGACTTTCTATTACAAACAGGATTTTTAAAATAAAAACATGAAGACAGCATTGCCGGTTGCAATAAAAAGAATTGAGCAAATAGATGCATTGAGAGGATTTGCTTTATTTGGAATAATAATGACACATATGTTTGAAGGGTATTTGGCAAGTATGACTCCGCCTCAATTTGTAGGTTTTAATATTTTATATCCTATAGACAGCTTTTCTAAAATTGTAATTCAAAACCTATTTGTTGGGAAATTTTATGCAATTTTCTCTATGCTTTTCGGACTAAGTTTCTACTTAATATTAGACCAGAAAAAAGGTTCAGGTTCGTTGAAATTTATCTGGAGGTTGGTGCTACTTTTTCTGATTGGGTTTATTCACCATATTCATTACAGAGGCGATTTTTTGACCGTCTATGCGGTCTTTGGTTTTGCTTTAGTATTTTTTAGAAAAGTTCCTGATAAAGCGATTTTAATTATTGGACTATTCCTTGCTTTTAATGGACCTGCCATCGTTACCAATGCCATCACACTTTTTCAAAAATCAAATCAGGTTACAGTCCCGATTGTTACAAAAGAAAACAAAGACATCCATCCACTTAAACAGCAAAATAATCCGGTTATTCAGGCAACTGCTTATTTCGATTTGATACTTAAAGGTGAGTACAGAAAGTTACTGGTATCTAATAGCAGCGCCGGGTTTTACAACAAATACAACTATCTTAAATTTAGTGGCAGGCTTTGGGTAATACCAGGTCTATTCTTATTGGGTCTTTGGTTAGGTCGTAAAAAATGGCACGAGCACATTGATCAGATTCCAATTATTAAAACACTTACTATTACAGCTTCAATAGGAATACCATTAACAATAATAAGTTATTATGCTTCATCCCCGTCCAACACTGAATTTATGAAGTATATCGGGTCAATTGCCAGGGACTCTTCTAACATTTTTATGCCACTGTTTTATATTATTATTTTACTGGCTCTTTTCAAACTAAATAGCATTAATAAAATTGTTAGTCAATTGATACCAGTAGGTAAAATGGGCCTAACTACCTATGTTATGCAATCTGCCTTCGGACTATTTATTTTTTATGGTTACGGATTAGGTCTGTTACTAAAATTATCCGGAACAGCAGCACTTGGGCTAGGATTGCTATATTTTATCATTCAAATATTATTTAGCAAATGGTGGTTCAGCAAGTTTAAGTACGGGCCCCTTGAATGGCTTTGGAGAAGTGGGACAAATGGAAGTTGGCAATCACTTACGATTGCTAAAGATTAACGAATTGACCGCAATTGGGATTGAAAAAATGAAACTTTGAAGCAACCCAAAGTAGCAATTGCAAAGCCTGATTTTTAAATATTAAGAAAAATTTTTAAAACAACAAAAGAGCCGCAAGCCGCTAGTGCATCCTTTTTTTATGTTTATAAAAACAACGAATCCATAGTTAATATATTTTCAACTAAACCTATACTATGTTTATTGTGGGTCATACCAAAAGTGGTTAAAACAACAATCATTAAATGCTTTTTAGTTTTTGTTTTTGCTTTAAAAGTCCACATTTGGTTACGTAAAGATTTTGCTTCGGTTTCGGATAAAGTAAATTCAGTGTTGTAAAACTTTATTTCAAATAGATTGATAATTTGATCATTACGATCTAAAATGAGGTCAATTTGTGCTCCTTTTCCTTCTTCATTTCCCTTTTGAAAAAAGGTGGAAGATTGAGTATAAACACCTGCAATGCCCAAGGCTTTTTTAATATTGGGCAAGTGTTTTAAACAGGTATTTTCGTAGGCATACCCCGACCATATTTTGGCGGTTTGGGTTTGGCTTAGTTGATTCCAGGTCTCGTTTCCATTATCTTTATTGTGTTCAATAAAGCGTAGGTAAAACAAAGAATATTCGTCAGTTAAGCGGTAAAGCATATCTTTTTTTCGTTTGTCAAAAGGATAGTAAGATGTAATAAATCCCGATTGCTCCAATTCTTCCAATACCTTGGAAGTATTGCCGCCTTCGGAAAGTTGCGCATTTTTTATTACGGCAGGGCGGGTTAAACCTTGTCGTGATTTTGATAATGCTATAACAGCCGCAATATGATTGCCTGAATTGGCAAAAAGTGAGGCATAGAGCCTCGAAAATTCGTCCCTGAGAAAGCCGTTCTTTGAAAAACAAATATCGTTGATGTTTTGTGTGGCACTTTTCCCTGCTTTGATTTCATTCAAATAGTGCGGAATACCACCCATTGCCATATAAATCTGTAGAATT
>JBGSMI010000300.1:0-8761 GCA_041740215.1 Ferruginibacter sp. | reverse complement strand
GTATTTCCTTTGCGATCACGAGCATAAGATTGTACCCCTTTCAGTTGAGATGGATTGTATAGCCAACTATTTCGTTTTGTATAAAACCCGGTTTGGTATTCATATCAATTTAGATGTTCAACTTCCTAAAGCAATACGGAGATTTGGCATTGTACCACTGACGATTACAACACAAATAGAAAACGCAATTAAACACAATAATATTTCAATCCACTTATTTGGTTCAAATTACCTTCCACCGGATTGAAAGCAAACCGCAGTGTGGTTTCTTATTTTAAAAAAATATTTTAAGGCTGGAAAAACCGTATTGTATAAATCTGAGATAGACCAGATCAAGGATTTAGTTTATATCGATGCATAGGTAAATAGACATGGAAGAAGGAGACGTTTTATTTATGTTGGTAAATAAAATAGGGATTGAATTGGTGAACTAATTGTTGGGATTGCCGATTTCTAAAACGTTAGCGACCTTGCCGGCTGTTACTATCGGAGCTTGTCTTTGCGAAGTTAAGCGGCGTAAATTGTTGGGCTCACCGCTTTTAACGGGGAACTCAAATTTAAATTTTGATTGTGGTATATTTTTGGGCTTAGCTTAAAGCTGCAAAAATATCTGCGCTGGTAAAATGGTAAGCGCTAAAATCCATTGGACAAAATTATTGCAGAAATATCAACAGAGAATCAGATGGTGTTGTAAAGGGTAGGGAAAAGCCGTTGGTATTATCTGGATTAAACCTGGTTTTACTTTTGCAACAGCAATCAAAATTCAAACCATACATTCATGATTTTTATAGCTTTTTATTCAATTCGGCTATAAGATCATTCTATTTCCAGTTCCAAAAAATCAAGCTTTCTGGTAGCGAAAAGTTTTTTTAGATATTAAATTAAGAGTGAAGTGTAGTGTTCAATCAAAAGGGTAACTGCTATACGTATTGCCAGGTATCTTAATTATTTAAAAAGGTCTTCTGCAGGGTTAAAAATTTTGAAACCTCTTTTGTCGGTAAAAAGCAACCATAGCTTTATTAAAGATGAGGTTGTTTAGAGGTATGGTTTGGTGTATTTTTAATGACTGATTTTCTTCCTGATTCTGCTGAGGGATTCTGGTTTTATACCCAGGTAGGAGGCAATGTATATGAGCGGTATTTTTTCCAGCACCTTGGGCCGTAGGTGAAAAAGATTTAGGTAGCGTTCTTCGGCAGACTCGTAAATAAAGGATAGCTGCCGCTTTTGCCCGAATGAGTAAATGATCTCGTAAAAGCGAATGAAGAGTGTTAATAGCCCGGGAAATCGCTGCCCGAGTACTTCAATTTCTCTGATGTTTGCTATCCACACTTCACCTGCATCAAGGCATTGTACATTATAGCGGGTAGGTGCCTGCTCATGAACGGAAACAATGTCTGCATAAAAGGTAGGACCAAAATAAAAGTTAAGTGTAATTTCTTCAATGTCTTTAAGGTAATAACCACGAAATATGCCAGACCTTATAAAAAAAAGTGCTTGCGTTTGCTCGCCTTCTTTTATAAGAAATTCTTTTTTTTCTACCATCACCGGTTTAAAACATTGCTGCAGCGCTAATATATCTTCATCATTGAGGGGATAAACTCTACAGACAAAGTCTCTAAAGATGCGGTCAGTTACCATGCTTTTATTTTCAAATTAAGTAAAGTATTTATTACAGAAATAATCTGTTTAGCTAATGAATAAAGTTATGGCTTTTATTTACTTGAAATTGTCACAATTTTCTGGATAAAGAATCCTTTAGCAGCTACCGTAAATAGAAAACCCGCCAGCGCATTGGCCGATACCATGGAACTGCTGATTGGGATATAAGTCTTGTAAGTGCTAATGGGTTCTTCGTTGTCTTTCCTACTTTTGATTATTATAACTGGCCTGATAATAGTCCATTGGAGGCTGCTATCCCGTACATAGTTTTCCAACATCATTAATTTTGTTAGCTGAGCCATCTTAAACCAATTAATCAATTTGAACCATAATTGGTAGCGCAATGGCGCTTGCTTTACATTGCTGTTAACACCGTGCCTCGAAAGTAAAATAAAACGGGTAACCTGATTAGCCTTCATTGCCTTTATAATGTTGGCAGCACTTGTAATGTAAAAGTCATCTTTATCTTTCAGCTCACGGTGCATTGCATCAACCACAACTTCCTGACCTTGCATAGCCTCTTCCACCGCACTGTAGTTGAGGGTATCTGCATAAATGGTCAATAGGTTTTCGTGGGATAAAATCTCCTTGCGTCTTTGAAATGATGTGTACAAGGTAACGTAATGACCTCGGCTTAAAGCCTTTTGAAGAAGTTGGGTGCTGGTATAGTTTCCGTTTGTAAAAATGAGTATGTTCATATATGCTGGTATTGTCCAGATTTTTAAGATGAGTTTTCTATGGTTGCATTTAATATTATCGGAAGGGTTGCCAACCTTGTGCAGGTTCTTTTCTACTAAAAACACTTAAAAAAAGGTTGGCAACCCTCTATTGAACTGCGAAAATTTTAAATGCGTCCTTTTCTATTGTGGTCTGTTATTTACGAACAGGAACTGATTTTTGGGTATAAGATAGCGCAGCGAACACTCCTAACCCCCCTTTAATATTGGAAACTATTTCTCCTGAAACAGCAAACGGATTTATCAGAGCTGCAATGGCAGTTTGCCTTGTGTTCAAGTAATTATAATAGTCGTTTGTTAAATGAAACAAACGGGCATGAATTGAATCGCCATTCTTGAAGTCATACCCTGATCCATAAATTATTTCGTTGTTATCGTTAGCAAAATTATCACTGATGAGTGCTTCAAGACTTATGCTATCATTGACACTGTTTTTATTCAACACTAACCGGTAATAGTTTACAGCCGCCGGATCATCTTTGAATTCTGTATAGCAAAATGCTTCATCGTTATTATTGAAAGTCGGTGTGAGGCGCTCAATTTGTACTGGCCTAATAAAATGTGTAACAGCACTTGCACGCCTGCCCTTGTTGTCAACTACATCAATCCTGTAATTTGTAGAATCAAGATAATTGGCCCGTATAATTTTAGAATTCCCAAAATTGTAGGCTCTTCGCCGCTCTACATCTACATAAGCGAACGGCAACAAGGTATCTATTTGTGTACCGTGAGTTATTACAACTAAAGCAGAAATAATTAATGGAGGAATGGTACTTGTATCTAGCAAGGCTGTGCTTTCGGAGATGAGTGCACGCATTGGCTGGCCGTCTTCAAGGTAGCATTCAACTACCAGTTTACTTTCGTTGGGCGGCAGTTGAATGAGGTAATCTTTGGAACAGGAAGCCAACAACAAGATCAAGGTAACGGAAACGGCAAAAAGGCTTTTCATAATTAGAATTTAAAATTGTACGTAATGGATGGAATGATAGGAAAAAGTGTAACTGCCTTAGGTGTAAATCCCTGTGGAGTGCCCGGTAGCACATTGCTATTTTCAGTTGGCTCAAATGAAATAAAGTAAGGATTTAAGCGGCTGTATGCATTGTACGCACTGATGGTAATATCGGAACTGCCTCGTTTTGTTTTTAATTTATATACCATGCCAATATCCAGCCGGTGATAATCGGGCATCCGGTAATTGCTGCGCTCGGGAAATACTGGCGCCAGCGTGAAAAATGTGCTGGCATCTAGCGAGCCGGGAGCATCAATGCCAATAGTTCTGCCGGTTGGCAACGAAACGGCATTACCTGTGTAATAAGTCCAACTTCCGGAAAGTGTAATTCGTTTTGCCAGCGGATAGCTCATCACCATCGATAATTCATGCCGCCTGTCGTAACGGGGGTAAAAGGTTTTACCATTGTTTATGGCTGCAAACTGCCTTGTTGTCCAGGCAAGGGTATAGCCCAGCCAGCCCCGTAGTTTGCCAGATGTTTTTTCAAGCATTATTTCGTTGCCATACCCTCTGCCATTACCAAATACAAATTCATTTTCAAGTGTTGAGTTGATTAACAGGTTGGCGCCTGGCTTATAATCCACTAACTGGCGCATCCATTTGTAATACGTTTCATTGGTAAGGAGAAACTTGCCACCCAAACTTATGTTGATACCCAGAGATGCCTGGTCACTCAATTCGGGCTTGATATTAGCGGTAGACGGATACCAAATATCAGTAGGCAGAGAAGCACCTGAACTGGCAACCAAATGCTTGTATTGCTGCATCCTTGCATAACTTGCTTTTATTGAAAAATTATCGTTGAAAAGATATCTTGTACTTAATCTTGGCTCCAGACCTAACCAGGTTTTGCCATTGTTGAAAAGGGTGAAACGTACACCAGAATTTAACCGTAGCTTTTGGCTTAGTTCCCAGTCATCAGAAAGATAAGCACCTGCTTCCGTGCCATCTAACGCTTCTCCGCTTGTCAATGTTTCTTCGGCCTGGTTGCTATTGATATTAAAGGTGGAAATATTAAATTCATTCAGCCCTGCCTGGTAGCCAAATGTTAGTTGATGTTTTTTGAACCCGGTATAGATAAATTGATGGGATAATGAATATTCTTTTACAGCAGAGCCGATCTTAAAATTGAACCGATCAAATTTACTTTCCAGCAAATAATTATAATTAGATAAATGGGCAGATAAGTGAGATTGAAACCCTTTGCCATAATTCTTTTTCCAGTGCAGACTAATGGCTGTATTGCCCCATCCAAACGTAGAGCCAAATATATCTGAGTCGAATTTGAAGTAATCACGGCCATAGTAAAAACTGCCATAAATAGAGGATGTTTCATTGATCAAATAATCGAACCGGGCATTGAGATCATAAAAATAATAAGTGGGTATAGGATTGAAAGTAGTATCCTTAGCATTGGATGCATTGATTGCAGAAGTAAACACATCTGCATATGTGCGACGGGCAGCGATATTGAAAGTGAGCTTTTTTCCAGCTTTATTTTTAGGAAGTAAATTACCCTGTAGGTTAATCCTTGAAGCGATGAGGCCAATACCGCCGCCAACCGAAATGCCTTCATCTTGCCCTCTCAAAGAATTTACGTTTACAATAGAAGATAGCCTGCCACTATATTCTGCCGGGAAGGCTGCTTTATACAATTGTACATCTTTAATTGCATCAATATTGAACGTACTAAAAAAGCCAAAAAGATGATTGGGATTGTATACCGTTGTGCCATCCAGTAAAAATAAATTTTGATCCGTACCGCCGCCACGTACACTGATGCCACTTGTACCCTCCCCGCTATTTTTTACGCCTGGTTTCAATTGAAAAACTTTGATGATGTCAACCTCTCCAAGAATAGCAGGTAGAGCAAGTGCGGTTTTTCTATCTACCGTTTCAACGCCTGATTGCACAGAACGTATTCGTAGTGTATTGTCCCTGGAATTCACGATCACTTCCTGCATCGCTTTTACAACAGGTTTGCTGATCAATGTAATCAACGTGTCGTTTGCTACCTCCAATGGAAGGGTGATGCTTTTACCACTATGCGAAATTTGCAGCGTGTATTTACCGGGAGGTATGGTGAGGATAAAACTTCCCGATTGATCCGTTACCACTGCCGCAGTTGAATTTTCAACAACAATACTGGCAGCCTCCAAACCTTCACCTTTGTTGCCATCTTTTAGTACACCCCTTACGGTAACAGTTTTAGGTGCCTGGGCGACAGCGCTCAATTCGGTCATTAGTAATATCATCAGCAATAAGTAAGATGACATATTTATTCTCTGGAATTTTAAACGCATACCATCAAAATTCAGCATTCAAAAATATCTTCAACATAACATAGGTTAAGAAATACATTTTGCTTTTTAATTTAACCTATGTTAGTTAAAATGATCTGTTCAATATTCTTAACATTTGTCAAGTGTTGCTTGCAGAAGACCAGCCTACTTTGTGCTTTCAAAAAAACTTATATAATGAAAGCTTTTATCAAACAAATTGCTGTGGGGATAATGCTGGCAGGCTCCGGACACCAAGCAGGTGCCCAGGCCATTACCCAAAATGTAAAAGGGGTAGTAATTGACAAGGCTTCCGAAAAACCTTTACAAGGTGCTACGGTTAGTTTAATGTATGGCAAAAACGAGGTTGTAACTGATGGCGATGGAAAGTTTATCCTAAAAGGAGTTCCCATTGGCCGCCAGAAAATTGCCATTTCATACCAGGGCTATAAGCCAGTGATTGTTCCGGAAGTATTGGTAACGTCGGGTAAGGAGGTTGTGCTGGATGCTGCACTCGACCAAAGTATTGCTTCCTTAGAAGCGATTACAGTAAAATCTTCAAAATTAAAAAAAGGGGCAGCCGCCAATGAGTTTGTAGTGGGCAGCAACCGCTCGTTTAATGTTGAAGAGGTAACCCGGTTTGCCGGCGGAAGGAATGACCCATCAAAGCTGGTGAGCAATTTTGCTGGCGTCGTATCTAACAACGATGGAAGAAATGACATTGTTGTAAGAGGCAATTCACCCGCCGGCGTATTGTGGCGAATTGAAGGTTTGCCTGCACCAAGTCCCAACCACTATTCTGGCCTGGGTACTACAGGTGGGCCGGTATCTGCACTTAACACAAACGCATTAAAAACATCCGATTTTTTAACGGGTGCATTTCCTGCAGAGTTTGGTAATGCTACCGCTGCCGTATTTGATATCAACTTAAGAACAGGGAATGCAGACAAGCACGAGCGAACACTTCAACTAAATCTGTTTAGTGGCCTTGAAGCTATGCTGGAGGGCCCACTTGGAAAGATCGGAAAAGGTAATTCTTACCTGGTGGGATACCGCTATTCCTTTGTACAGTTTGCCAGTGCCTTGGGCTTAAATGTGGGCACTAGTGCTCCACCACGTTACCAGGATTGGGTGTACAATCTCAACTTTGCAAAAGGTAAAGCCGGTAGCCTTTCTTTGTATGGCATGGGGGGCATCAGTAAAATTGATTTCATAGGAAAAGAAATTGATACCGCAGATTTTTTTTCCCGTAAGGACCAGGATAATTTTAACGATGGTAACTTTTCTATATTCGGAGCAAAGCATACCATTGACCTTGGGGCCAAATCTTACCTTCGCAGTTCAGTTGCTTTTTCTACTGTGAAAAATAATTTCGACAGCTATCAGTATCCTTTACCTTTTAGCGAATTTACTAACCGATATCTAATTACCAGTTCAAGGAATCAACAGAATACCCTACGATTTTCAAGCTACCTGAATACGAAAATGAATGCAAAACTTACCTGGAGAACTGGCATTACCGGTGAGCAGTTTAACCTTAAAACCAATGTGCTGGATAGAGAAGGTAAAACCGCCATCGACCCTTTTAATGTGATTCGCCAATTTGATGACAACTTTTTCCTGTTTCAATATTTTACCCAAATAAAATTTAAACCCACCGACAAACTAACATTCAATGCAGGTATTCATGGCACCAATTTTAGTTTCAATAGCAGCTCTGTTGTAGAGCCGAGGGCATCCGCATCGTACCAGCTTACCAACTCCGACCAGGTGTATGTAAGTTATGGTATGCATTCTCAGATGCAGCCCCTTCCTGTTTACCTGTTTGAAGAAAAACTGCCAGGCGGCATGGTTGACAGAAGCAATCGAGACCTCGGTTTTACCAGGGCGAACCATTACGTGGTGGGTTACGAAAAAAGAATTGGCTTGAACTGGCGCTTAAAACTGGAAGGATATTATCAGGATATATTTGATGTGCCTGTTGAAAAAACCGCCAGCGGATTTTCTATTTTAAATAGCGGTGCTGATTTTACTTTTCCCGATAAAGGCGGGCTGCTCAGCAACGGCACAGGCTCAAACACTGGTTTAGAAATTACCCTGGAAAGATTTTTAGGCAATGGATATTACCTGTTGCTAACCTCCTCCATTTTTAGTTCCAAATACAAAGGTAGTGATGGCGTAGAAAGAAATAGTGCATTCAATTATGGAAATGTTTTAAACGTGCTGGCGGGCAAAGAATGGAAAGTAGGGAAGAGCGGAAAAAATGCATTTACAATAGATGTTAGAGCAACCAGCATTGGCGGTAAATATGCTACACCAGTTGATTTGAGTGCTTCTCTTGTGGCCAATAAAGAAGTATTGGATGTTAATAATTACAATGGTGAAAAACTGGCAAGTTATTTTAGAGCAGATGTGAAATTTGGTTATCGCCGAAACAGTGCCACCAAAAAACGCAGCTCAACGATCTTCCTCGATTTTCAAAATGTTTCTTCCCGTCAAAACATATTTCTACAGCGGTATAACCCGGAACGCAGGACGGTTGGTGCAGTGTATCAAATTGGATTTTTTCCAGACTTACTGTACCGGATTACATTTTAAAATCCGATACAGCAGTATTAAGGCTGCCCGGTCGCAAGTAGGTAAAATGTTTGCACACGCCGGGCAGCCTTCATCGTTTACAACAATATAAAAGAAAGTATTTTTTTCAAGGGATGACAATTATTAAAAAGTCAAATGATGACAAGCCAATTTCCCGCCAACAGTGGGAGTGCAAAAGTCGCTGGTTTACTGAGCAGTTTTAGTTTGCAATTGAAAACAGATGTATTGAAAGCACATATCAACATGCATTTTCTTTTCAATAGCCTTCATACATTGTCAACCCTGATTGATGATGACCAGAAAATGGCGAAGTCTTTTCTACAAAAGTTTTCTGACGTGTACCAGTATTTCCTTTCCGATCACGAGCATAAGATTGTACCCCTTTCAGTTGAGATGGATTGTATAGCCAACTATTTCGTTTTGTATAAAACCCGGTTTGGTATTCATATCAATTTAGATGTTCAACTTCCTAAAGCAAT
>JBGSMI010000299.1:0-11774 GCA_041740215.1 Ferruginibacter sp. | reverse complement strand
CTCGAGACTCCTATTCGGGCCTCAGCAGTGGGCCGGGCGGCGGCAGTAGCGGCAATGGCGGAGGTACTGCAGGCGTGATCACGGCGGGTGAATGGAGTGATCTTGACAATTGGGAATTCTGGAATACCTTAATGGGAAGAGATACCATCAAAGAAATCCCGGCAACATGGGGTTTGTTTACCAACAACAAAGTGTCCATTGTTTTAAAGGATGCTAGCAACAAGTTATTACACGATGCTACCATCACCATGCTTTACAGTGGCGAGAGCGTTGCCGCTAAAACCGACAATCTGGGCAAAGCGGTACTATTTGCCGGTTTAACAAAGGCGGGAACAAGGCTCACGAGGTTTAGTTTAAAGGCTAATTACAATGGTACTGACTTTGATCTGGGTGCCTTCAATCATGATGGAAACATCATCAATAAAACCATTCGGGTTACCAAAACGGTTACTAAAAAGCTGGACATTTTATTTGTAGTAGATGCCACTGGTTCTATGGGCGATGAAATTACCTATCTTAAAACAGAATTGCAGGATGTGATCAATCGCTCGGGCGCACAATTACCTGGCATGCAGATAAATATGGGGAGTGTTTTTTACAGAGATAACGGAGATGAATATGTAACCCGTCTGTTTAATTTTTCAACGTCATCTACCAAGCTCATCAATTTTATAAACGATCAGCAAGCCGGTGGCGGCGGCGATTTTCCGGAAGCGGTAGATGAGGCGCTTAAAGTAGGCACACAAAATATGCAATGGAGTACTAAAGCAGTGAATCGTTTGCTGTTTTTAGTGTTGGATGCACCGCCACACAAATTGCCAGCGCAAGTAACCCGATTAAAGGAAGCCATTAAAACGGCGCAGGAAAAAGGCATCCGCATCATTCCAATTTCTGCCAGCGGTATAGATCTGGAAACAGAGTTTTTGCTACGTTTCCTTTCCATCAGCACCAATAGTACTTATGTTTTTATTACCAATGATAGTGGCATTGGTAATCCACATCACACGCCAACGGTAGGCGCTTACACAGTAGAATTTCTGAACAATTTGATGGTAAGGCTGATTACAAAATATGGCAAAAACATGGATTAATTATTTCCGGAATTTATTGCATTGTCTAACAAACAACCGGATTAATCTTTATCCAAAAAACAAATAACACAAAATAATCGCAGTGATAATACCGACCAGATCGGCAAGTAGCATCGCCCCAATTGAGTAGCGGGTATTTTTGATATTGACTGCCCCGAAGTAAACAGCCACAACATAGAACGTAGTATCAGATGCGCCCTGAAAAATGCCAGACAGTTTGCTAGGGAAAGAATCCGGCCCAAAAGTAGTCATCGTGCTCACCATCATTCCCCTGGCTGCTCCTCCACTCAAAGGTCTGATGAGTGCCGTGGGCAAACCATCCACAAAACGGGTGTCTGCACCAAAGAGGGCAAAAAATTGTTTCATACCGGAAATGACCGCATCAAAAGTACCACTGGTGCGAAGCATGCTAACGGCTACCAATATTCCCAATATGTAGGGAATAATCCTGATGGCCGTATCAAATCCATTTTTGGCGCCATCCACAAAGGCAGAAAATAAATCAATCTTTTTATACAAGCCACCTAACACAATCAGCAGAAAAACGAGCAGGATCAACCCGTTGCTCAACATGCCGGAAAACAACTGAATACCTGCTGCATCCAGCCTGGTAACGTATAAAACCAACATTGCAATAATTGCAGAGATACCAAATACCCAACCCAAAATAACCGGTTGAAACAAATTTATTTTTTGCTTAAAAGAAACAATGATCATGGCCGTCATGGTGCCTACAAATGTCACAATCATGCAGGGCAGAAAAACATCGGTGGGGTCAGATGCATTTTGCGCCGCCCTTACGGCAATTACACTTACCGGAATTAAATTTAAACCGGCTGCATGCAAACACAGGAACATGATCTGCGAATTGGAAGCCACCTCTTTGGTAGTATTCAGTTCCTGCAAACTTTCCATTGCCTTTAATCCAAAGGGCGTAGCTGCATTGTCTAACCCAAGCAGGTTGGCCGAAAAATTCATAATCATATGCCCCATGGAAGGATGACCTTTTGGTATTTCAGGAAAAAGCTTCGAGAAAAACGGACCCACAATACGTGACAAAAGTCTTATGCCGCCAGCCCTTTCGGCGATGTTCATAAAACCGATAAACAGGGCTAAAATACCAACCAGCTTTAAACAAATCTCTACAGCCACCCAACACGTTTCAATGATGCCGTCTAGTTTAAGCGGATTGGCAGGATCGGACGCTTTGCCGGTTACCATCAAAGTGAAAATATGGGTATCGCCAAAGAAAAAACATTTAATGCCTGCTACGGTTATTGCGATAAGGATAAATGCCGACCAGATTCTGCTTAATGCCATGTTTGAATTAAGAATGATGAGTGATGAATGATGAATTATGAATCATTAGTTATTAGTTATTAGTAATCAATAATGAGTAACCAGTAATGATCAATGATGGTTAATCAGTAATGGGTTAGATGATTTGTGCTCATTGAATATTATTATTAATTGGCTCGATGTAGGATAGATTTAAATACCTTCTTTTTGAAGGCTTGAAATTAGTGTTTTATACTGAAAACTGATATTTGGATGCAAACCTTACCTTTGCATCCAATTTTTAATTTTTCATTATTCATTTATAATTAAGAACATGGCTTTACAAGCAGGCATCGTGGGATTACCAAATGTGGGAAAATCAACTTTATTTAACGCCGTAAGCAGCAGTGCAAAAGCACAGGCAAGCAATTACCGGTTTTGTACCATTGAACCCAATACAGGTTTGGTTAATGTACCCGACCCTAGAATAGATAAACTGGCAGAATTGGTACAGCCAATTCGCACTGTACCTACCCAGATTGAAATTGTAGACATTGCCGGTCTGGTACGTGGGGCCAGCAAAGGCGAGGGATTGGGTAATAAATTTTTAGCCAATATCCGGGAAGTAGATGCCATCATTCATGTGATCCGTTGTTTTGAAGATGAAAATATTTTAAGAGACGAAGGACCGATTAACCCGATCGGCGATAAAGAAATCATTGAAACTGAATTGCAGTTGAAAGACCTCGACAGTGTGGAAAGAAAACTTTCCCGCATGGAAAAAATGCTAAAGACGGGTGATGCAAAAATGAAACTGGAATACGCTGTTTTATTAAAATGTAAAGAACATTTGAACAAAGGTAAAAGCATTCTTTCGATGGATTTAAGCAAAGATGAGAAAGAAGCGATTGCTGAAAACTTTTTATTAAGCGATAAACCGGTGTTGTATGTTGCCAACGTAGATGAAGCCAGCATGCATACCGGTAACAAATATTCAGATGTACTGGTAGAAGCAGCAAAAGCGGAAGGCGCACAGGTGATCATCATGACCAATGCCATTGAAGCACAAATAGCCGAATTGGATAGTCCGGAAGACAAAGCAATGTTTATGGAGGAGTATAAAATGACCGAACCAGCATTGGATCGGTTGATTCATTCTGCCTATCGGTTGCTTAATTTATCTACTTATTTTACGGCTGGTGTGCAGGAAGTAAGGGCATGGACCATTCACCACGGCTGGAAAGCACCACAAGCCGCCAGTGTTATTCATACCGATTTTGAAAAAGGATTTATTAAGGCTGAAGTTATTGCTTACGAAGATTTCATCACTTACAAATCAGAAGCAGCTTGTCGTGAGAATGGCCGTTTAAGAATTGAAGGAAAAGAATATTTGGTGCATGATGGAGATGTGATGCATTTCAGGTTCAATGTGTAATTGTAAACTTGTGTTATGTGACGCCTCAAGTGATTCAAGTTGATAACACTAATTTTAGGCAGTAATAACACGAATTAAGCATTAACTGCTGTGTCAAAGCAAGTTTGATAATTCGTATAGTAGATTAAATAGTACGCCAATCTAAAGTTAACACCGCGATAGTGACGTGTCAACGCTTACTCACCAAAAATGAGTTCTCCCGGTGAGTCACCCTTTGGGGGTGACTCACCGGGAGAACTCGCAAATTGATACGCCAATTAGTATGTGACATTACACCAGTGCTGTCTAAAGAATATAATGACGACTCTAATGGTAAATGGTGGAATATTGACGATTTACCATTTACACTTCACTAAACACTATTTTTCTTTTATATAAAAATTGCCGGAAAGGAAACGAGCAGAAAGTAGTATCAAACTACAGCTCAGTTCTTAACCGGCAATTTTATTTTTAAAAACCGCTTACTGTACAACCAACTTATTTCTGTAAACAATTTCTTTTTTGGTATTGAGTACCGTAATGATGTAAATTCCGGGCTGCCATTTTGAAACCGGTAAAACCAATGTTCCACTTGAACGGTTTTGATAAATAGCTTGCCCCATTGAGTTATGCACGTTTACATGCATTAGAGTGGAAACTCCTGTCATCACTAATTTAGATTGCCCTTTTGCCGGGTTAGGAAGTAAGGCAAAGTGCATATCAATTGTCCTGCAGCTTGAGGTTACGATTCCCAAGTCTTTCCTTTTTCCATCTTTGTCTTCATTGATCAACTTATAAAAAACAATACCGGAAAGATTTGAAATGTCTGTAAAGCTATAAGCGATGCTGCTACTTGAATTAACCGCTGTTGCGAGTGAAGGGATGCTTGCAGCCAGATCATATTGAATGCCATCTACGCTTCTATACAATAAAAATTGCTTGTTATTATTTTCCGATGTAGTGGCCCAGGATAGGACAGATGCCTGTTGCTTACAAGTTGCTTTAAAATTACCAATGGCTACCGGCACTACACCCGTTGCCCGAATCTTAATAATCCGGAACGGACTTACATTCGTAACGATATAAATACTACCGTCCGGACCAGCGGTAATGTCCCTTATCCTGCCCCATTGGTTTACAAAATAATCCATTTGCGAAGTAATGACTTCACCTGCTGCATCTATGCGAATACTTCTCAATTTTTGGGTCTTTAAAAAAGCTACTAAAAATGAATTTTGAAACTCTGGAATAGATGGATGGGAATACCAGACCAGATCGCTTGGAGCCCATGTGCCGCCAGGTGCTGGATTCCAGGAAGCTAATGGCTCTTTTACATTATTGGCTGTGCAAAAAGTAGTTTCTCCAGCTACATCATTTTCACAAAAACCAACCACATTAGGCCATCCGTAATTTCGGCCCTTTTCTATTATTTGAAATTCATCGTTGTTACCAGGACCATGCTCTGTAGCGTAAACTTTGCCATTGGAGTGCAGCACCAGTCCCTGCGGATTTCTATGACCAAAGCTGTATAGACTGCTTCCAGCTATAGGATTATCAGCCGGAATACTGCCATCAAGATTAATTTGTAAAATTTTACCATTTAAATTGGCCGTATTCTGCGGGGTTGAGGTATTGGCCGCATCGCCGGTACTCATTAGCAATGTGTTGTCAGGCAAGATCAAAAGCCGGCTTCCATTGTGGGTTGTATTGGCTCCAATATTATCAATCAAAATAGTTTCGCCGGATAATGTGCCGCCTGTGTAGGTAAACCTCGACAATCGTTCTCGGTTATTACCTCCATTGGGATAAGTATAAACAATGTAAACGTAGGGAGTGACAGAAAAATCAGGGTGGAAAGTCATTCCGAGCATACCTGCCTCACCACCAGTATATACATTTGCGGTGTAGTCAAGTAACAGAGTGGCCGCTCCGGTAACGGGATGAATGCGAAAGACCTTTCCATTTTTGGTAGTCATCCACAAAGAATCCCCTGGTCCATATTTCATTTCCCATGGCGGATCGGTGGTAGTGTACAAAGTAGAGGTTTCTACAACAGTGGTACCTAAATTAATCAACACTGGTTGAGCTTTAGCACAAAATACAAAGGAGAATAAAAGGAGAGAGAATGGTAACCATTTTTTCATAAAAATAAATTTTAAGGTGAAATAGGTTCGCAGGACATAGAAAAATAACGGAGCAAAAATTACTCCAAAATTACAAACGCACCTTCTTATTGAAAGTCCGCCGGCACCTTATATGATTTCTTCTAAGAATGAATGAGGAAAATTTTATAAGCTATTTTGATGGTTAATTTACGGACCTTTTTATTCAAGGTCCATCGTCATCTTATCTGATTGCTTCAATAAATAAAAGAAAAAATCTATACGCTGTACTCGTTTATTTGCACCCCTCAACATTTATATTAGCACACATGCTACACATTTTCAATCACCATCGCAGAGGCTCCACCACCGCCATTGCAAATGCCTGCTGCACCATATCTGGCATTGTTTTGTTTTAACACATTGATCAGCGTAACAATTATTCTTGCACCACTGCATCCAAGCGGATGCCCAATGGAAACGGCTCCCCCATTCACATTCACGGTTGTTGGATCCAGATTCATTCGTTTACTATTTTCGATACCCACCACGGCAAAGGCTTCATTCAATTCCCAATAACTGATGTCTTCCATTGTTAAGCCTGCTTTGCTAACTGCAATTGGAACAGCCAATGACGGCGAAGTAGTAAACCATTCCGGTGCCTGTTCTGCATCGGCATAAGCGAGTATTTTAGCGATGGGCTTCAATCCAAGTTCATCCGCTTTTGCTTTACTCATCAATAGCAAAGCCGCAGCCCCATCATTCATTGTTGATGCATTGGCAGCAGTAACTGTACCGTCTTTTTGAAATGCGCCTTTTAACTCCGGTATCTTATCAAACTTTACATTAAATGGTTCTTCATCTTTGGAAAATAATAGCGGATCGCCTTTCCGCTGGGGAATTTCTACCGGCACGATTTCATCCTCAAATTTGCCCGCATCTATAGCTGACTGGGAGCGCTTGTAACTTTCAATAGCAAATGCATCCTGTTCCTCACGGCTGATGCCACAGGCTGAGGCACAGAGCTCTGCTGCATTCCCCATGGCCTTGCCATCATACACATCTGTAAGGCCATCCTTAGCCAACCCATCTATTAATTGCACGGTGCCGTACTTATTTCCCCAACGCATATTTTCTGTATAAAAAGGCACATTACTCATACTCTCCATACCGCCCGCAATTACAATGTTGGCATCACCCAATAAAATACTCTGAGCGGCGAGGGCGATGGATTTCATTCCACTTGCACAAACTTTATTAATGGTGGTACAATTTACCTGATCTGGCAATCCCGCAAATTTAGCTGCTTGTCTGGCAGGTGCTTGTCCTAGATTGGCCTGCATAACGGCGCCCATCAAAACGTCTTCTACCAGAACGGGTTCAATGCCTGATTTTGCTAAAGCGCCTTTAATCGCAATGGCGCCTAATTGTGTGGCAGAAAAACTTTTTAACGAACCTCCAAAACTACCGATGGGTGTTCTTACAGCAGAAATAACATACACTTCTTTCATATAGCTAAATTGGTTTTGAAAAAAAGGAGGGATTACGTTTTTAATCAGATTCCCCAGGCACCAAAGTTAATAATTATAGCCGTGCCCAAAAGAATATACTTCAATCCGAATGTTGTTAAAAAAACAATTGAACCCTATAAGGCTCTGCATACAAAATCTAGGAGGATCTAAATACAAAACCTATATGGATCTGCATACAAAACCTATGAGGTTCTAAATACAAATATATGAGGCGCTAAATACAAAATCTATTTGGCTCAAACACAAAACCTATGAGGCTCTAAATACAAAACCTATGAGGTTCTAAATACAAAATCTATGAGGCTCTAAATACAAAATCTATATGGCTCAAACACAAAACCTATGGGGCTCTAAATACAAAACCTATAAGGTTTTAAAAACCTTATAGGTTAATATACTATTGCCCTTATAGTTTGGGGTTAAAATCCAGCTATCTCGAAGCGAAGGTGCGAACGTAATTTACCAAATCACCGGGACTGCGGGTTTTGCCAAAATTACCCTGGCTTACGGCCGCTGCATCAGGAATTTTTTTTATAAAACCAGGCATTTCCCTGTGACCAAAATAAATTTTATAGAGTATGGCGCCGTCTGTTTGTTGTTGAAATGTTGCTAAAGCAAAGTCACCGGGTGCTTTTTCCAGATTAACGGATCTTTTTCCATCTCCCTTGCCATCTTTACCATGACAGGTGCGGCAGTATGAGCTATAAATTTCTTTTCCGGAATTAACGGATGCCTTATCCGCTGGAACAGGATTTACTAATGTTTCGTAATGTTTAGGGACTTTCCAGGGATCTTCCTGCTGGCAGGTAAAAGCCAATATAGTTGCAATGCAGGAGATTACTCCACACATTACCAAATAACTTTTCATTGTAACTTTATTTAAAGGTTTATTAAAAACATAACATACGATGCAAAGGTAAACAGCGAAATTGCTGGTTTATATGACCAGCATCATTTAACCGGGTGAACCAAGGCACGAAAACCTGACAGGCTTAAAAAAATTAACAGAAAGGGTGGAAAAAATACCTTCCTAAAAACTGACTTATTAGTAAGTAATCGCATAAATTCGCACCATGGCAGTAAAAACCAGGGATACAAAAGAAGCGATTCTTCAACTGGGAGCTGCGCTGATACAGGAGGTGGGTTACAATGCGTTTAGCTATGCCGATATCGCCAAAAAACTGAATATAAAGAATGCTGCTGTTCATTACCACTTTCCAAATAAGGCCGATTTATACGATGGTATTGTAGACATACATATACAGACCTATACCCTTATCAGCCAGGAGCTTGCATTGGCGGGTATACCAGCCATGAAAAAATTGGAAGTAATTATTAACCGGTACAGCAGACTGGTAGATTGTGACCATATCTGTATCATTGGCGCCATCTCATCTGATTACAAAACCCTTCCGGAAAACGTACGGGCCAAAGTAGAAACCCTGGTAGAGCTGGTTCTAACGCTTGTAGAAAAAACATTATTGGAAGGAAAAAAGAGGGGAGAGTTTAGCTTTGCAGGCTCGGCCAGAAGCAGAACTTTACTGATCATGACCAATTTATCTGCCGGAGTTCAATTGGCAAGGATCACCGGGAAGAAAGATTTTGAAACCATTCGTAAAAGTATTCTGAGAGAATTGATCGCTTAAATTTTTTTCTAAAAAAACTTACTTACCAGTAAGTATAAATTAAAAACTAGCAGTATGAAACAATTATTTTTTTCACTGGCAATCGCCAGCTTTCTTAGCGCATCAGCACAAAGCACTACTACAACAGAGGGCTACACTGCCGGATATTTCATCAACAGCAGCAATGAAAAGATGGAAGGGCTGATTAAAGAATCCTTTAAAAAAGGAAGTGTACAATTTATTGCAGCCAATGGAACTAAAAAAACCTACACACCGGCAGACATCAATGAATTCACCATTGATAGCAGTCATTTTATTGCCTATATGAATGATTTTTACAAAGTAATCACTACTGGAAAAAAGAGCAGCCTTTTACAAAAAGTGACCAATAACTCAGGCAGAATTCTATACAACGGAACAGAAGCCTTTTCCGCAACTACCACCGATGGAAAACCGGGCGATTACTACCTGCGGTTAAAATCAATCAACCAGGTTGAACTGGTAACCAACAAAAATTTCGAAAAGGTATTTGCAGCATCCTGTGCAGATTGCACCGCCTTAGTTTCAAATATACAATCCAAACAACTGGATTATGCCTCTATTGAAAAAGCAGTAGAACAATACAACAACTGCAATTAATTTTAACGGCATCGCATGTAAGAATTATAAACTTTGAAAACTGCAGGCAATGTAAAAACATTGATTGGAGTTTTTCTTATAAAGAAGCCGATGTGGTTTTAATATCATTCCAAAACTATCTGTGGATTTCAAAGCACCGCATTTTTATCCTCCGGTAAAAGTTAACCTGTTACCAAACGGGTCTATCACTTCCATGCTGTATAGATTACTGTCCCAAAAAGTTTTATTGATGGATGGCTTATTGTATTTATAATCTTTTGCCGTTAATAGTTTATGGTATTTATTAAGTTCCGGGTAGTCTTCTATCAACACCCTGCCACCTGGCGAGCAATCGCCATGATGTTCGGATAAATGAATTACGATATCACCTAAAGAAACCTGAAAATAAACAGGGAAATTTTCGCCAAACCTGTGTTCCCAATCAATGGCAAACCCAAGCCAGTCAATATAAAACTCAACGGCCTTCGGATAATCAAAAATTCTCAATATTGGCTTCGCAATCGACATTGGTGAAAATTTAAATCAGAAATAGTTTTTGCTAAACTAGTTCTTTTGCTGCAGCTTTTTCTTAATGATTACCAAAAAAATCCGCTCCACCCAGTGAATGGTAAATCAATGCTGATGAATAATAATTAAATTCAGTAGATAGCATTGATGTATCAATTAATGAATCGCCTTTTGTACGCAGTTAATCATGTACAACCAAACGACTGCTGGTTCTAACCTTTAAGTTGTTCACCACTTATAATAATTTTCATCTACAATTAATTTGCTTACTGTAATTTTGAAGCATGCGTAAATCGCTCAACATTCTCCGAAATTCATTACGACTTACTCTACAGGAATTGAGGGTAAATAAACTTCGTACAGCCCTTAGCCTTACTGGTGTGGCCTTTGGCATCTTTTGTATAATAGGTGTATTTGCAACTGTTGGCAGCCTGGAACGAAATATTCAGGACGAGGTAAATAGTTTAGGGAGCAATACCATCTACATCGACAAATGGGATTACAGCGGCAGCCCGGATAAGCCTTACTGGAAATTCAGGGCAAGGCCTGTCATGAAATATGAAGAAATGAACCTGATTAAAGATCGCTCGCAACTGCTGGAAGAAATCAGCTACCTCGTTCGTTCTGGCGGCAATATCTCGCACAAAGACGATGTGATCCAGAACATATCTCTTTTTGGGATAGTGGAAGGCCAAACCAAAGTACAACCTATATTTTTTGATGGAGGAAGGTACATTTCATCTTCTGAGTTTAACAGTGGATCACCGGTTGCACTGATAGGATTTGATAATGCGGAGAAATTATTTGGAACATCAGAAAGAGCCTTAGGTAAATCAGTTGAAATTAAAGGTAAAAAAATGACCATTGTCGGTGTAATAAAAAAAGAAGGTAAAAATTTTATAGGAATGGATTTAGATAATTGCGTGATGATACCCTATAAATTTTGCAAACAAATTGTGGACATCGACAACTCTAATCCTGTGCTGATTGCCAAAGGAAAGGATAAAGTTACTCCTGCAGCATTCACGAACGAGCTACAAGGCATCATGCGCCAAATTCGGCGACTAAGTCCCAGACAGGAAGATAATTTTTCGCTAAACAGTGTGGAGGCATTTAGTAAAGCGATTAATGGATTATTTGTAACTGTCGATATTGTTGGCGGGTTGATCGGAGTGATTAGTTTGATAGTAGGCATGTTTGGAATTGCCAATATTATGTTTGTTACGGTGAAGGAAAGAACCAGTATGATTGGACTTAAAAAAGCCATCGGAGCAAAGAGTAGTAGCATCCTTTTTGAATTTTTAATTGAAGCATCCCTGCTTTGCCTGATGGGCGGAGCCATTGGATTGCTTTTAGTTTACATCCTCACATTGGTATTTACGAACCTCCTCGATTTCCCGGTATTTGTTTCAATCCCGTTACTGGCAGGTACTGTCCTTATTTGCCTTGTAGTAGGAGTTTTGGCAGGAATATTCCCTGCGAAAAGAGCTGCAAAAATGGATCCTGTAGTGGCAATCAGGAGTAAGTAAGTAGCACCCCCTGCCAAGCCCCCTAACCCACTGACGATGGAACTTTGGAAGCCCCCT
>JBGSMI010000288.1:0-5343 GCA_041740215.1 Ferruginibacter sp. | reverse complement strand
ATATTTCGCCCCTTTAGGGCTTGAATACAGCTATTCCAAAATACCTAAAATAGAATACCTCTATTCTCTATCCACCAAAAATACTCAACCTTTTTCTTGAGCGGTTTCCAGACCTCCCCTGTAGGGGAGGGGGGCAAAAACGGATTGCAACGGGTCTAAATATTTCGCCCCTTTAAGGGCTTGAATACAGCTATTCCAATATACTTAACCTGTACAAACCATAACCAAATTGGCAATAGGCAACAGGCAATTGGCAATATGCAAATATTGAGTTTTTAATTTTTCCTCCCAAAGCCTTATCCATGTTATGTTACAGCGTGTAGTGAAAAACATTTTGCCAAAACATAAGAAGATTTAAGGGGTTAGATAAAAAGGTCTTTTTGGAAAGAGTCCTGAAAGAAATGAATCTTCAAACAAGTAATTTTCCAAATCGGTTTTATTGTACCTATAGGAATATCGTCGGGAACTGATGAATTGTATTACTCCTTTTAATGAGCCATTCTTCACCAGTTTTCTAAAAAAATTTGCAGGTAATCCGATGATGGCTGCCGCTTCATCTTCGGTGATCCATGTTCTTTTATCTTTCTTAGCCATTGTTATTGTTATTTTAAAATACGTTGAATACCACTCTCATTCCGACACATCCTATCGGAAAATGAGGATTTATTTGCTGCGTAAAAAAGCGTCAGGTTGTCAAAAGAAATTGGAACTTGCAGGTGGTCATAGAAAGGTGGGTGAATTATTTTTAAATCCGATCCCAATAGCATGGATGACTATAAAAATCTCATCTAAAAGCAGATTTTTTACTTTTGAATGAGAAAGGTATAAAAAAATATTCTTTTAAAACAACTGCCAAGGAATTATGTAACAAATCGTAAGAATTGTGTAAAATGTATTGTTGG
The DNA here is from genome assembly GCA_041740215.1 of Ferruginibacter sp. GTDB lineage: Bacteria > Bacteroidota > Bacteroidia > Chitinophagales > Chitinophagaceae > Ferruginibacter. The sequence goes on along the minus strand of JBGSMI010000288.1, from coordinate 4,441 downwards.
AATGGTCGTTATTTTTGCATTGGGTTTTCAGTTGGCATCTCGAATGCCAGGAAAACCTGTAAGTCGGCCTTGTGCCGGCTTTTCTTTTTTATGCAGTGGTATTACTTCACTTTACTTTCCGGTAAATAAACGGAACCAGCAGCTCGTATTTAAAGCGGTATGTAACCCTTACTGCGCAAGGTTATGCTACATTGTTGCCAACCTTCGCAGATACGCTTGTGATTCAAAATAAGTCAACTGCGGTTGGCAACCCTTATATCAAACGAAAGCATTGGAAATCAGTAAGGCCATTGGATTGCAACAATTCAGGTGTAAGGTCGTCACCTTTGTAATGAATGAAAGTATTGATAATCATCAACCAGTCGGCGTTCAAATATTAAGGTCAAAGCTGGTAGTATTTATCCCGAGCGGTGCCAGCCTTTACAAATTCTCTTTTATTGTGTAAGACCTTTATAAGGATAGGCAATCCAGACGACGGGTGAGCATATTTTAAATCTTCAAGCCCTGGCGTTGCAACCCTTACTGCGCAAGGCTATGCTATAGGGATGCCAACCTCCGCAGATATACCTGTGATTTAGAGTATACTAACTTGATGTTGGCAACCTTGTAGCAAGTGAAAGCATTGGAGTTATTAAGGCCATTGGAGTGCAACAAATAAGGTTTAAATTTTGTAATTGTTAGTCTGAGGGTTTCCAACCCTAACAAATCGTCTTTTAAATTGTAAGACTTTGTAAAGGTTAGCAGCCCAAACAACAAGTGATCGTATTGCAAATCATCAATCCACCAGATTGCAAACATTAAAATGTAGCGTTATTAACCCTTGAATCGAACGATAGCGATGTAAATCATCAAGCTATCGGACTAAAAACATGAAGTTTTTAGGTTGGCAACCCTTTTCAACCCAACGTGTTTGGTTATTATCAAATCAATAATTTGTATCTTTTCCCCAATGTTACCAAGGGATGTATTAATCTTGCAGGAACGGTTTTTGAGTTAAAGGCAGGCAGTTAAAAATGAAAGCACCAACCCAACATATAAAGTATTTTCTGTTCAGTCAGCACCTTGCGGATGGCATACGCATTACACTGGAAATCTTACTTCCGGCCATCATTGGTTCTTACTTTGGACATCTTGACCTTGGATTGTTAATGTCAACCGGTGCACTTTGTGTTAGCATCAGCGATGCACCTGGTCCAAGGGAACACAAGTTCAATGGCATGCTTTATTGCAACCTTTTTATTTTTGCCATGGCTTTAATTACCGGTTTTGCTACCCATTACACTATTCTATTGGGCCTTTTAATATTAGTTTCATCCTTCTTCTTTACCATGTTTGCCGTGTTTGGAATCCGGGCTTCTGCTATCGGAATTTCGGCGCTGCTCATCATGATACTGAGAATGGATAATGTGCTTCCCGCAAAGGCAATCTTGTTTGATTCGTTACTAATACTGGCTGGTGGCGTTTGGTATATGTTGCTGGCTTTATTGCTTTATCTGGTAAAACCTTACCGGCAGGCGCAGCGGGCCCTGGGCAACTGTATTCATGAAACATCCAAATTGCTGCTGATAAAAGCAGACTTGTACGACATTGATAAAAATGTGCAGGAAGAGTACAAAAAGCTGTTGGCCCAGCAGGTGGTAGTGATTGAAAAGCAGGATGAAGTAAGGCAACTTTTATTTAAAAGTAAGGAGATTGTAAAAGATACCAATCCTACCGGGCAAGTACTGCTAATTGCTTTTACAGATGCGGTTGACCTGTATGAACAGATTGTTGCAAGCTGGTACGATTATGAAATGCTGCGGGAACGGTTTTTTGCCACGGGTATATTACCAGAAATTGCTGATCTGATAAAAAATATTGCCGGTGAATTGGATAAGGCCGGGCTGGCTATACAGTCAAATTTGCCGTATAAAAAGCAGTTTGATTTATTGCCTGCACTCAACGAGCTAAAAGAAAAAATCGATGCTACAAAAATGCAGAATGCGAGCAACCTGGTACTGAAAAAAATACTGGTAAATCTTCGTAAAATTGGGGAACAGGCAAAAAACATTGGCAGTTATTTTGTGCGGAACATTAGCATAAAAGAACTTACCGGAAAGGGAACAGACTACCTGAAATTTGTATCACATCAGGAAATCAGTTATGCTATTTTTCGTAGTAATCTTAGCCTTGATTCATCGGTATTCCGTCATTCGCTGCGGATGATGATCACTTGTTTATTGGGGTTTATCATTGTTGAAATGGTATCGTATGGTCATCATAGTTATTGGATATTATTAACCGTCGTATTCATATTGAAGCCAGGCTACAGCGTTACGAAAGAGCGGAATTTTCAGCGGATAGCAGGTACAATTGCTGGTGGTGTATTGGGGATTATTTGTATCGCTTCAATAAAAGACCGCACAGCATTGCTTGCACTAATGGTTTTTTTTATGATCGGCACTTACACTTTCCAGCGACTCAATTATATCGTTACAGTGATCATGATGACACCGTATATTCTGATTCTGTTTAGTTACCTCGGACTGGGTTTTATTAATATTGTGCAAGAACGGATACTGGATACAGCAATCGCTTCCCTGCTAGCTTTTTTCGCTAGTTATTTTCTATTTCCACATTGGGAATCCAAACAACTCGATGCTGCTATGATGTCGGTATTAAAAGCCAACATCAGTTACCTTCAAAAATTGAAATACTTTTTCAGTGGAAAGGAATATACCGTGCTGGAATACAAGTTGGTTAGAAAGGAATTATATGTAAGTGCCGCAAATCTTTCTGCAGCATTTACCCGCATGTTGAATGAGCCCAGGAGTAAGCAGGAAAATGCTGCTGCCATCAATGAATTTGTAGTGTTAAACAATGTGCTGTCTTCCAATATTGCAAGTATGTTTGCCATCAACATCCATAAAGAGCAGCATATTGTTACCAAAGAAATTATGCAGCCTGTAAATCGCTCAATCGCCTTGCTGGAAGATAGCATGCATCAAATGGATAGTTCCTATGAATCGTTGATTACCGTTAATTATCCTGCATCAACTTTGGATAGCGGAACATCAACCAATCACGATACAAAAGAACACATCGATTTCATTTATAAACTTGCTGCGGATATCCGGAAAGTAGTGGAAAAAATTGCCTGATCCGGTTGTTTTAAATTTTTTTTAATTACAAATATTTATAATAGTCAACACAATGCAACGTATAAAAAACAGACAGATAGCCGGAGCCGATCAACTTCCAATTGGACTGGATATTTTTTTTGAAGACGCCAGTCAATCAAAGCCAGTTGTGATTTATGTTCATGGTTTTAATGGCTTTAAAGATTGGGGTAAATTTGATTTGATAGCTGATCACTTTGCTTTAGCGGGTTTCGTATTGGTGAAATTTAATTTTTCCCACAATGGCACCACACCCGACCATCCGGAGGAGTTTGGCAACCTGGAAGCCTTTGGCCAAAATAATTATACCAAAGAATTGGAAGATCTGCGGTTGGTGATCGACTGGGTCTGTGATCCTGAAAATCCGTTTCAGGAAGCCATGGATACCAGCCAACTTTATTTGATCGGACATAGCATGGGTGGTGGTATTTCAATACTGCAATCGGCAGAAGACAATCGTATTAGAAAGTTAATCACCTGGGCCGGCATCGGTGAATGTAAAACGCCCTGGGGTAATTGGTCTGCTGAAAAAATGAAGGAATGGAAAAACACGGGTGTGCAGTATTACACCAATGGGCGTACCAAACAAGAGATGCCAATGTATTACCAGTTGTATCAGGATTACCAGCAAAATAAGGAACGACTGGATATCGAAAAGGCCATCAAAAGTCTGGATATCCCAATCTTGATTTGCCATGGTACGCAAGATGAAGCAGTGCTTGTTGAAACTGCTTTTCAATTAAAAGAATGGCAACCAACTGCAGAATTATTTACAGTCGAAAGTGATCATGTATTTGGAAGAAAGCATCCATGGACCAGCGATGATTTGCCTTTACCCATGCAGGCGGTTGTAGATAAAAGTATTCAATTTTTGAAGTAGGAAGAATTCGAAAGTAACTGGCCAACAGCGCAGGTCAGATTGGTTTGCTTAATCTGAATGGCTATCAGAAAATTGTGAAGCCATTGGTTGAATGTTTTTACACACTGGTTAAAACGATTGATGGTAAGTTTGCGAGAGCAAAAAGCCTTCGTCAACAATTTTTTTATTTTAAGCATCTTCACAAGCGTTATAGAATGGACGGTATTAACGATCAATAATTCACCAAATAAATAAAATAAATTCAACTGATGAAAAGTTTGATTTTACACGTGCTCTTGTTCTTTGTGCATATTGCCACTGCGCAAACCACTGCAGACATGGTTACCACCACTACCAATATTATTTTGCAAACTGCAACCGGCAAAATCAGGGGTTCACTTTCTGTACCATCGAAAGGGAAAAA
>JBGSMI010000279.1:0-5560 GCA_041740215.1 Ferruginibacter sp. | reverse complement strand
GGCTCTTCAGTTATGGTTTTACTTTACTCATTATGCAACTACCAATTTAATAATAGCAGAAGAACCGGGTCTGCTGCCAATGGACGAACAGCATGGATTTCTCCTGCCATTTTCTTCGCAACCATTGGATAGCCTGAATTTTAAATTTCCGGTACTTCCACATACACCATTTTACAAGCCGCCTGTTGATGTGTGCATAGATTTGATGCATTGAGGTGCCCGCATACTTTCCGTAATAACTTACCCAGCCTGCAACTTTCTTATTGAGTTGCACGGCCAGTTGTTCCAAACGGTCGGTGCGTTTGTGCAGCTTCTCATATTTGAGATGGCGCAACATTCGCTTGCGGGCATCTTTGCTGATCTCTACCACATACAGCAACAGGGTTCGTCCGTCTTTCGTACGCACGAGGTCTTTGCTAAACTGGTGGCCTAAAAACGTAAACGATGACGGATAGCTTTTAATCACTAACGCAGGGTTACAGTTCTCGGTTTGTACCAGCTTCGTTTTGACCGGGTGCAGTTCCAATCCACAGTCAAGCATCCGTTCTTTAACGAGCTTTAGGATGAATTGGGCAGCCGCTTCACTGCTGGTGTGAATGATGATATCGTCCGCATAACGTTCGAATGCAAATTTTGCTCTTACGTGTTTGCCTATCCATGCATCAAACACCACGTGCAGGCAAGGGTGCTGATCAACGGCGAAATCACTCCGCCCTGAGGAACTCCTTTAGTGACTGTCTGTAAACTGCCATCGGGCATTTGCACAGGAGCCTTCAGGATGCGCCAAAGGTAACAGTGCAACCATGTTAGCTTGGGGCAAAAATGCACTACCGCCTGCATTAATTTATCATGCGGTATGTTATCAAAGTAGCCCCTGATGTCCAGATCTATACACCAACTGTAATAATCGGTGTTAGTACGGCATTGGGCAATTCCCTGATGTGCGTTTCTGCCTGGCCGGTAGGCAAAGCTGCTGTCGTGAAAATGTGGTTCCAGATATGGTTCCAACATCTTTCGCAGCACCTCCTGCACAATCCGGTCACGAATGCAGGGAATTCCGAGCGGACGCTCTCCGCCATCATCCTTGCGTAAGAATACACGCCGGACGGGTTTTGGAAAGTACGCACCACTGCTGATCCTATTCCAGATACGGAACAGGTTGTGGTAACGCTTGCGGTCAAACGCTGCCCAGTCTTCCTGGTCTGCTCCGTAAGTGCCATCGTTTGAAACTCTTCCTTTTTGACTTCTTATTACAAATATCGGGGCTTCGACCAGCGGTTTATCCGTATTCAGCTTCTGTACTTGTACCTGCATTCACTACCCGTGAAGTGCTTTACTCAAACGTTCAGCACCAGTGAATTGCTCCACCAGGAGCTTTGAGTGGTTTGCATCCTTTGTTCCGGACAATTGGATGCGAGGGGCCTTGATCCCTCATCGTTACTGCTCCTCTGGCTGGTTACACCAAAAGTATTTGCAAAAGCAGGGCGGGACAAAGTAATATCAGCTATGTGCAAGCATCAGCAGCGGTTCGGGCTGTCATTTATAAATTTGGCTTTTAGTTGTTAACTTCAACATCTTATTTTTAATCGGCATTTGTACCGGGCAGACGAGCAATGAATTCCCTGCCTTCGCAAATACTCAACGTTGCAGGCAATGCGACCGCAGACGACAATTTGAAAAGTTATTGCTATCGGCAGGCTTGCATTATGGCGACAGAACGTATTCAGTTTTAAGTTCATTCTTTTTTTGACACAGGCTTTAGGTGAAAGGTGTAACAGCATGATTGAAATAGTCCGTTGGTATTCGGACTTGCCTTCTAGGTACATTTGGTGAGTATCTGACCGATTTATTTTTACCGAAAAGCTACCATCAAGTTTAACCAAACTTACAGCCCATAACGGTTATGGAATTATGGAATCCTTTTTATCTGGTCGAAATACATTTAATCCGAATTTTGCCTGTATGATTTTTTTTTCAATTGTTTTTTTGCCCGAACATAAATCATGTAAACCCATGTAAAATGAAGCTTCGATACTTGTTTTTAATATTTGCTTATTTTTTATTTACCCAAATAACCGATGCTCAACCCCCGCCTATCGAATGGCAAAAAAGTTATGGAGGAACCGGCAGGGACGTTGCACAGGCTATGGATGAAACTACTGATTGCGGTTTTATAATAGCTGGATACTCAACTAGCAGCGATGGTGATGTGACTGACCAGCATGGAAATGCGGATTTTTGGCTTTGTAAGCTAAAGCGTGACGGAAGCTTGGAATGGCAAAAAACTTACGGAGGCAGTTCAAATGACATAGCCTATTCTGTTAAACAAACCAACGATGGCGGTTTTATTACCGTTGGATACACGCTTTCAAATGATGGTGATGTTACAGGGTTTCATGGGGGCTTACAGTTATTTAGTATTCCTCCTGATTTATGGGTTATTAAAACGGATGCTACAGGACAGTTGCAATGGCAAAGGTCGTTGGGCGGAAAGGGAAAAGAAATTGGATACTCCATTGAGCTAACCCCAGATGGCGGTTATATCATTACAGGCGAAGCAAATGAAAATGATGGAGATGTAACTGGCTACCATACGGGTACGCTATTTCCCTATACGCCTGACATGTGGGTGGTTAAATTAAACATTGGAGGTTCAATTGAATGGCAAAAATGCTTTGGAAGTTTCTTTAATGAATTGGGCCGCTCCATTAAACCTACTTCTGATGGAGGATATATTGTAACGGGATATGTTCAAACACCCTCCCCAGATACTGGAGATGTAAAGGGCATTCATAATCCATCTAGTGGAGCCATTTATTCGGATGCCTGGGTGGTTAAACTTTCGGCCAAGGGTACTTTGGAATGGCAAAAATGTCTGGGGGGATTTAATCACGATTACGGCTTCGATATTATAGAGTCCAAGAAAGGAGGGTTTATTGTGTTGGCCTCAACAAGTTCTATAGATGGTGATGTAATTGGAGGGGCTTTGGAATATAACTTGATGTGGCTGGTTAAATTAACAAGCCTTGGAAGTATTGATTGGCAGTATGTCTACAAAAATCATGTATCCATTCAACCCAAGAATATTACGGAGGATATTGATGGCAATTTCGTTATTGGCATATGGGCATCATACCCGGCAGGTAACAACAATGGCATAGCAGACTATCTGCTTATGAAAACTGGTGCCACTGGTATCCCCCTTTGGGAAAAATTATTGGGAGGCCCGGGTGATGACCATTGCGGTATGGCTTTGCCCACAAAGGACAACGGATATATTTTATGTGGCTATTCCATGGAAAATGGCTTTGATGTAAGCGGCAACCATGGCCTGGAAGATTATTGGGTGGTAAAACTCAGTACCCTGCCAATTGTTACCATCGCTGCCTCCGTGCAAAATACCTGCAAAGGCGTTCCGGTTATGTTTGCAGCCGCCGTAGCCGACGGGGGCAGCTCGCCTCACTACCAATGGCTGCTCAATGGCAATAAAATTGGTATTGATTCAAGCCGGATTACACTCTCATCCTTGAAACAGGATGATACAATTACCTGCATCTTAACCAGCAAAACAAATTGTAGTGTAAAAAAAGATACGAGTAATCCGATTATTATGAGCATATCCGATGAGGTTCCACCCAATATAACCATATCCTCAAGCACAACCAAAATTTGTTCAGGTGACTTAGTTTTTTTTAATGCCAATGTGGACAACATCGGTACCAATGCTGCCTACCAGTGGCGGGTAAATGGTGTCATTGCTGGAACCAACAGCCCTCAGTTTATAAGTATGGCGTTAAAAAACAATGATACAGTATCTTGTATTTTAACTTCAACTGGCAATTGTGGCACCGACCAAAAAATTGCGAGTAACCGCATTATCATTGGCGTTGCTTCACTAGTACAAACTTCTGTGAGCATTATGGCCTCGGGAGACACCTTATGCAAAGGGAACCCCATTGTTTTTACCGCAACTGCCTCTAATACGGGATTTAAGGCGATTTACCAATGGCAAAAAAATGGTCAAAATATTGGAAATGGTGAACCAAGCCTGACCCTTACAACTTTAAATAATGGTGATAACGTCAGCCTGCATGTTCGTGCGGATACAAGCTGCCCTACAAATGCAAACCCTACCAGCAATATTGTAACTATAAATTATAAGCCAACTGCCCCGCCAATGAGTTTAGGGCCTGATAAAAAGGTTTGTTCCGGAACTTCTATTACCCTGAAATCCAATTTTTCGTACGAACGTTATGCTTGGCAAAATGGCTCAACCACGGATAGTTTTGTAGTCAATACTGCTGGTTTATATTGGCTGCAGGTGGAAGATGCCTGCGGAAACATAACATCTGATTCGATTGAAATTGTTTTTTTTAAGAAGAATAATGACCTCCTTCCAAATGATACAGCTATTTGTATCTATGAATCGTTAGAATTAAGGACTTCTGCCCCACTACAATTTTACACATGGAGCAACTTCAAACAGTCTGCATCTATCTCAATTGATAAACCAGGCGTGTATTGGGTGACCGGAATCGATGATAACGGATGTTCTGACTCAGATACTATCAGCATTACTTCAAAGGAATGCATAAAAGGGTTTTATATACCAAATGCATTTACCCCAAACTACGATTCTAAGAACGACAAATTCCGTCCATTGATTTTTGGAGAACTTTTAAACTATGAATTCAGGATTTTCAACCGATGGGGGGAATTAATTTTTCAAACCCGTGACAGAATGGTGGGCTGGGACGGCAGGTTTAAAGGTATTGAACAAGCTTCCAATGCATTTGTATGGCAGTGTATTTTTCAATTTAAGAATGAACCAACCACCTACAAAAAAGGCACCCTTGTTCTTTTGCGCTAACAAGTGATGACTGTCTTGCTAGTTCTGCATATCGCATCCATGGATTTTGTATACTGGCACATGTCCTCCGGTCACGAAAGTTCCAAAGCATACGGATGTGACCAACATTTAAAGGTTTGGAAATATGAGTTTTTCTTGCAAAATCAGACGAAGGGAGAACGTCTATTTATTTTGTCAAACAAAACAAGAATACAAGTAATGCCTAAGTATGCATTTTAGGGACAGAACACATTCGTTTAAAAGTTCTTTACTTTTTGGAGGCCAACTCTCATTACATAGGCAGCTTAACTGGACACACACATTGCATTGCCAAAAGCCAGGGCTGGACATTGGAACGTCTGCAGTAGCAACATGGCAGCAGTGGTCTGGGGCTGGACTCTTTCTAATGAACTTTTCGGTAATTATATAATCATCTTTCTTTTCAGCATTACCGCCAGGCAGGACCAGCAATGAATTCCCTGTACTATCGCAAATGCAAAACGTTAGCTGCGATTTTTAGTGACAGAGTACACAAATTAAGCGTTGAAGTAAAACAACAACCTCTTGAGAGGGATCACCTATGCCTATGGAACTATCCAAATTATATTAGTATCGCTTAACGGTACACCTAAATCTTTAAAGTATATCAGTGAATCAGTATATACATGAGTTGTTGTATTTTCATTTTGCAATAAAACTTTTAAGTTTACC
>JBGSMI010000271.1:0-4722 GCA_041740215.1 Ferruginibacter sp. | reverse complement strand
TAAATTTCTTAAATTGAAATATAAATGAGAGGCAAAACAATCCAGGTGTTTTTAACGGATGGCTCATCCAGGGGAATTAAACTGGCAGACATAACGGCCCTGTTAGGCGCTGGATCCGATAGCCATCGGATGAGGCGTAGGCATGTGCGTTGGGTTTCCAGTGCCGGGCCTAATTAAATAGGTCATTAGTAATAGAAAGCTACTTTTTTTGTTTCCATTGTTGGTGTTAGCCAAACTAGCGTAGAGAACCGCAGTTTGCTAGTGGCTTTTCGTACCGGCAGTTAAACTTGTTTCGCCAGTTTTACCGTAGCTTTCCAATTATGAAACGCACAGCGTTCACAATTCAGTTGGACACATTTTTAAAATCGATGAAATGAAACGTGAAACAAAAATAATTGAGGCCATTCGAATCAAAATAAGTCTTGATAAAACCAACCCTTTGATTTGGCGGGAATTACTTGTGCCCAAAGAGATCAGTTTTTATGTACTTCACCATGCCATCCAAATAACCATGGGCTGGACGAACTCACATTTGTTTGAATTTAAAATTGAAGGTTATCGGATCGGGGAAATTTATGAAGATCTGGAAGGACAAGATGAAAGTCATGTAATAAATGCTAAGAAAACCAAACTCATAGCCCTGGTTGAAAATAAAGATGAGGCATTTAAATATGAATATGATTTTGGTGATGGATGGTATCACACAATAATATTGGAAGAGTATGAATCAATCGATAGTACTCAGCAATTGCCATTTTGTTTATGCGGTGAATTAAAATGCCCGCCAGAAGATTGTGGCGGGATAACGGGATTTTATGATTTTCTTTCGATACTGTCTAATAAGCGTCATCCCGATTACCGGGATACAAAAATATGGGCAGGCGGGAAATTTGATGCTACCGAATTTGATGTGGTAAAGATTAATAAGCAATTGAAAAAGATTGATAAGTACATCAAATCAATCGAGGAGTAAATCTTTAAAAAAATGCCTTGAATCTATAGAAATCTATTATAGCTTATTTTCAAAATACTAATCTTCTTTTTCAATTTCAGTTTGAGAAAATAAGACATTTACCATGAACAATTCAGAGTACAACAAATTAAAAGACCTCATAGCTGAAGTACCAGTTACAGATCACGCCAAATGGTTTGAAAATATTGCAACGCTGCTGATGAACAGCTATGCTATACAAACTGATAGCAACAAGTACAGGATTATTGAAATAGAATTCTATTACCATGATGATCATCACCAGGACTTAACTACCTATGGCTACATCGATAAAACTAAAAATTATCTTGATAGAATACGCCGCCACAAAGAGGCGCAATACAAAACACTCACCTGGTTCTTTCATTACTCTGGCATCGACCTGGTATTTGGCAACGAAAACGCACCCGGTGGCATACTAATACGTGCCGTTGAAAAAATACACCCTCATGAAAAAGTAACAGGGCCGCTTGTCGTATTGCTGGAACTGATGAACCAACATATAAGCGCTGACGGTACAAAACCATTGGTGCTTCAACTGGTTCCCCACGAATATGAAAAGGAGTACCCACCAGTAACAAAGCAACGGATAGGGTTGGGCCAGTCAGACAATGCTGAAAGACATTACAACTTCTCCATCACTACAATATAGAATTTATACCATGCACATTGATGAACTCTTTAAACAGGCCAACGCTTTAGACTACAGCAAGGCGAATGGCATGCTGAAAGTATCAGCAATGAGAGGCCCCGGATTTTTTCCCGGTTGTATTGGTACTGTAAAGTCTGTTGACAATTTAGATGGTTTCCCCATTATGGTGCTGGGCCAGGATTTTGACACTAAAGCAAATCATGACAACATAGATGAGCTAAAAGGTGAGATAGAGAAAAACACTACCTGGCGAAACTTGCTGCAACTGTTTAAAGATTTGGAGCTTGAAACCAGCAAAGCCTTTTTCACCAACGCCTATATAGGTCTTCGTCCGGAAACAGGATCAGGTAAGACAAAAAATACAGGAGCAAGCCCGGCAGCCCGGCCTGGAGCAGAAGGGTTTGCATCGGCTTGTTACAACTTCTTTAAACTACAACTACAAACATTGAAACCTGAACTGGTGTTGGTACTAGGCAAGGAAACCGCAAAGTTCCTGTGCAATGCCTTTCCTGATGCTTTTGAGTACTGGAGAAACATGTCAACACTTAAGCTCTTTTATGAACAGGAACAACACATTGCTACAACACTGCATTTTGAAGGCAGGGATATTGTATTCCTGTTTGTGATTCATCCGTCGCTTAATGGTACTAATCGTTCGCTGGTATGGGGGAAGGGGAGTAGCGGTGGGCGTGAGCAGGATTTATTGAAGAAGTACATTCCGAAGATGCTAGTGACTTTTTAAAACATCAGCCATACGCAATAATACCGCAGAGCTAAAGGGTTGGTTTCCTGTGCTGGATATTGATCAGTGTAAAACACTACTGCATACTTCAAGTGCATTAGACATCAGCAGCGAAAAGCAAATAATAATTTTTTGATAAGGAATTCAACATTTTGAAGAATTGCATCCTGACTTTATAAAGGTGGTAGAAAAGCGTTCTGATCAATTGGTAAATGCACATACCCGTTTTGCAAAGTACATCGGTGCTAAACGGTTTGAAGCAGTAACACCTGTTTTGCCTCCTGATAGTTTAGGGGTATATGTATTAATTCCTAATCCTACAATCAACTAAAAATTATGAATGGAAACTTGATTTTACACAACAGTAAAGTGTCACAAATTTCGACAATATTTATGACAAGTTTAGAATGGTTTTGTAACAAATATTTCCCTTTTTTTGTTACAAAATTTGATAATAATGTGTCGCAAATAATTGCTAAATTTGCGACATAATAAATTCAGTAATGCAATGGAAGGTATTGATGACAAAGTACTTATAAAGTTTAGAAAGGCGGGAAGGGGTTCGCTTTTTTTTACCGAGGACTTTCTGCTTTACGGCTCGGCAAAAGCCGTGAGTAAGGTATTGGAAAGGCTGGTAAAAAATCAGGTAATTACGAGGGTGGCCCGGGGTATTTATACCCGGCTCGAAAACGACCCCATGCTCGGGCCGGTAAGGCCTGGCACCGAAGCAATTGCTGAAGCCATCAGGAGAAGGGATAAGGCCCGTATTGTGCCTACCGGCGTAGCAGCATTGAACGCATTAGGCCTCAGTACGCAGGTACCTATGAATGTAGTTTATCTTACGGATGGGGCTGCCAGAAAAATTGCAATAGGCAGGCGTAAAATAGTATTTAAGAAAACCACCCCTAAAAATTTAGCTGCCATCGGTAAAATAAGTGGATTGGCTATTCAGGCAATGAAAGAAATAGGCAAGGATAAAATAACAAACACAGAAATTGACATCATAACAGAGCAACTGAAAAAAGAAGTGCCTTATCGGTTGGAGCATGATATCAGGTTGGCTCCGGAATGGATCAGAATCATCATGCGCAAAGCGCTAAAAACAGAAAAAAATGATTGAGTGGCTGAAAGTACCGGATGAAACCAAGCGAAGAGCTTATACACAGATTGCTGAAAAAACTGGCATGTCTGCATATGTAGTAGAAAAAGACTGGTGGGTGGTGCAAACACTTTCCGTGTTGTTTCAAACCTCACTTAAAGATCATCTGGTATTTAAAGGTGGCACATCACTAAGTAAGGCATGGAAACTAATAGAAAGGTTTTCAGAAGATATTGATTTGGCAGTTGGAAGAGAATTTTTTGGTTTTGCTGGTGATTTAACCACCAGCCAGGGAAAGCTACTTCGTAAAAGGGCCGGAGAATATATAGACAACCAATTGCTCTCCGAACTGGAACAATTGTTTAAAGAAAAAACTTTCATGGCATTGGGTGTACAATTGCAATTAGAAGCAGGCAAAGATAGCGACCGGGACCGGGTAATCTTTGTACACTATCCAAACGTAATCGAATCTCCCGGGTATGTGCAAAGCCCTATTAAAATTGAAATTGGCAGCAGGTCGCTAATGGAACCCTTCACAGCACAAATCTTTAACTCCCTATTGGATGATGAATACACAGACCGTGCATTTGCACAGCCTGCAATTGCAATACCAACTGTAAACCCGGAACGCACATTTTTAGAAAAAGTATTTTTGTTACACGAGGAATTTCAGCGGCCAAAGGAAAAAAGGAGAGTAGAAAGATTAAGTAGGCATTTTTATGACATTGTTAAACTCACTCAATCGGGATTTATGGATAAAGCACTCGAAAATCCAGATTTATATCAAACAATTGTAACGCACCGCCAAAAATTCAACAAAGTTGGAGGTGTAGATTACAACTTGCATTCCCCGCAAGAAATTAACCCCATCCCACCGGAAGATGTAATTGATGCCTGGAGATTAGATTATAACACCATGGTTGAGCAAATGATTTATGAGAAAAATCCATCTTCCTTCGATGAGATAATTGCAGTCATAACGAAGATTAAAACGAAAATAAATGCACTCCCATGGCAGTTACACTTCCAATTCCCCAACACAAATTCGTAATTGAATAAATAGGACAGAACAATGGCTCATACAAGATATTAAGAACTTCAGAACTCCTTACCTGTGCCTTAAAAAACTACTAAACTCGCAAATTAAAAAATCATTAGTTTAGCGGATGCAATTACAGCTACCGCTATTTCCACAAGACACAAAATTAGTATCATCTTGCTTAGGAGTGTATATAAAA
>JBGSMI010000258.1:0-39694 GCA_041740215.1 Ferruginibacter sp. | reverse complement strand
TGGCAGATAAACTTTACAATTGTTGCAGCCTTTCGAAAGGCCATTTTTAAAAGCAGTGTAAAGATTGCCATTTGCAATTTGGTGCTGCGGTACCGGCATTGGTGCCATCGAATAGGGCATTCCTTCAATTAACTCCCAGTTACCTTCCCACTGGCAGTAATCTTCATAAGAATAATAAGGTCTGTACTTCGCTGCGATTGACATAATATAATATTAAATAAATAAGGGGTCAGGAAGTAAATTCATTATTCCCAAATATCCAAAAGATTTACCTCAGCATTGCAATTGGTACGTAAGTGAAAAGTGAATCTCTCCGAATTGATAGCTACCGAATTGAATGATATCTGGCAAAATAACTCCTTGTTTTGGTGCGAAATTACGGAGATAAAAAGGGAATAGATAAAGGATAATAGGTTATTGGAAATATTGAAAATTAAAATAGAGGTCAATTTTTAATATAATTCTTTTAGGTTGTTGAATTGCCCTTCCTTATTAAAGTATTATAAAAAAATAATTTATTCAAATGCGGAAATAATATCGCTACATTACATCGCTTTCAGTTTTAACCCGTACCTAAATTCCTTTTTGATTAGATCTGACAGAGATAATCGATTTGAAAATTTTACTGACATGAAAACTCTATTACCAGTATTTAGTACCTCGATATACCAAATTGCACTTAAAAGCAGATCTCCGTAGCTTAATTTTTTTCAATTTAAATTTCTTTCGTAAACTTAAAATTAAATATTATGCGTTTTATTTTTTTTATATTTTTCTTGCTTTTGGGCAACACTATTATGGCTCAAAAAAAAATATTGTTTGACCTAAGTTTTGGATTATTAAAACCAATAAGTAATGATAAACTAAAGACTTTTGAATCAAATATTAACCCGTATGTAGTGCAATATTACCAGCGCAAAAAACTTCAACACCCTTCAGTCAACATATTAGTAGGAAGTGCTTACCCACTTACAAAAAAATTGTCTGTAGGTATTAAATCTGGTGTTTATCTACGCTTTAAAGAAACATACACTACTTATGCAAAAAAAACGTCGGTATTCATTCCCTTACAACTGACAGCACAGTACAGTCTTTTTACAATTAATGATAAGTGGTTGGGAGTTAATGTCGCAGCCGGCATGCTCTTTTTTGACTTTACTGACTTTGAGAATTACCATAACTCTTTAGTGTATAACGCCTCATTTTCTTATCCAATTGGTACAAAAAGCAGTATAAGCATAGGACTGGAAAAGGAGGCTGACAAAGTATCACTAGACGTTAGGA
Organism: Ferruginibacter sp.; assembly: GCA_041740215.1. GTDB lineage: Bacteria > Bacteroidota > Bacteroidia > Chitinophagales > Chitinophagaceae > Ferruginibacter. Next base: position 38,410 of record JBGSMI010000258.1, on the reverse strand, counting down.
AATTTAACGAGAACCTTTATAAAGATGAAATATTTAAGTATAACCTTAATAGGTTATTTCTCGAAGTTTCTTATTCCTTAATAATTAATAAATAAATTTTTATGTTAAAAATTAAAATAATTCTAATATTTGGTGTAACTATTATTTTCTTTTTAGTGGGGTGTAAGCAAATCCCTGATAATATTCCTGCTAATCATCCCGTAACATTTACGATGCCACAACCGGAAAAATATGAATGCTTTGTAAGGCACCAAGATTTCGGAGTACCAAAGACCAAAATTAAGTTGAACATTCACTATACGACTAGAATTATTACCGGAAGTACAACTGGGGATACTTTTATCCCTGTAGCTGACGACTTTATTTCATTCGACCCCGCAGTCGATGTTTTCCCAATGACATTTACAGCGGATGCACCTGTTTCTGGTTTATGGGGTATTGTAATAGTCATCCAGGGAACTGAATGTTCAGAGTGTGCCAATGACTTTGGTGATCCGAAAGAGGCTTCTGGTTCCTGCGATTCATATACTTATACTGGAACTCCACTAACTTACCAGGCGGCTAAACCGCAATGGACGGGAGAAATGGGATATCGAGACAATAATAGCGTTCAAATAATAAAAGCCCCCGCAAGGACATCAAATGTTTTGAGTACTTGCAACGAAAATTGTAGAATACAATAACCATTAAAAATGAACTAATGAAAACAATCAAATTATTATTTGCCAGCTTTCTTTCAGTATTAATATTGAACTCATGTTTCAGAGCTGTTTCCGATTCTTATATATCAGATATTGGATTTGTAATTTCTCTTGCAACAGATGCTGGAATCATCGTTGATCCTACAGGTAATCCTTATGATAACTATGTAGTTATAAAGTCTTCTCAATTAGCAAATTCTGTAGATAGAGTTAATTCATATGATATAGGGGTTTATGCAAAATTTATAAAAAATGGCTTAAACGCAAACGTGGGCGCCATTAGCATTAATAGTAGAACTGTAATGGCCGACTCTAATAATCTATATGAGTACGATTATGTTGGCAGTTCGCTGGCAGAGGGTAAAGCGCTTTTCGGCAGTAATTTACAAATTGATGTTCCAGGTATTGATAATCCTCAAGCAAAAATGACAACACCATTAGGCTTTACCTATATCGTCGTCCCTAAAGAGATTTTCCCAAGTAATGTCGCTCTTCCTGGTACGAGGCTTAACAGGAGTGTCGACTACTCCTTAGCATGGAATCCTGACCCAACTAACCAATACCAAAAAGTGAAAATTAGCATAACTTATTTCAAGAGTCTTTCGCAAACCAATGCAAGTGGAATGCCTAACTCAATTATCAGCCTCAACTATCTTGTTCCTGACAATGGGAATTTGGTTATACCTCAATCGGATCTGAGTCGTTTTCCGGTTGGCGCTTATCTAAGTATTTCGATAGCAAGGGCATCGATGGTTGCCCAAACAAACAATGTCGTTTACGTTTCAATAGTTGAAGCTCATACCATCCCGATATTAGTTGTTGATAATAGTTCTTTTTGTTTGGCTACTCAAAACATTTCGGGAGACAATATTTTTTGTAATACATCTAATAACTATTCGATCTCTAATTTACCTGCAGGTGCAAAAGTAATATGGAGTGCAACCCCCGCTGGAATCGTAACAATCAATTCCCCAATTAGTAATTCCACCACACTAACAAAAGTGAGTAACGGAATAATTACATTAACAGCTATTGTTAGCGATGTATGCGGTGGTGATATTACTTTTTCTAAACAAAATATTATTGCAGGCACACCTATACCCTTAGGTATAAATGGGCCGGATCACGATTTATGTTATAACGGAAGGTCATCTGAAAAAGCTTACTTTTCGGTATACAATCCTAATACACTTTTAACATATCAATGGAAAGTTGATGGGGTAAGTATAGCAGGTAGCGGCAATTATGCAAGTGTTGAAGTAGATGCTTTTAGATGGGGGGTGGGTATGCATGAAATTAAAGTTAGGAGTTCATCCGCTTGTGGATATAGTGATTGGTATACAAGTTCCTTTATAATAGTGAATTGCAGTACACGGTTAGGGAGTTTTTTGGCCTCGCCGAATCCAACAACAGGTGAGATACAAATAGAAGCTGTTACAACCGAGACATCTACTTTCATTAAAGAAATACAGATAACAGATAAATCAGGTGCGATTAAAAAGAAATTTAATTTTAATGCTGATATTCGGAAATATAAAATCAGTATAGCTGAATTGACACCCGATGTATATTTTATAAGGATTTATGATGGTAAAACATGGGTAACTAAAAAAGTCATCAAAAATTAAAAACTGTCTTTTTTAATAAAGTAAATAGGGCGGCTACCAGCCACCCTATTTAATTTATTTTACAAATATTTTTAAAAAATACAGTTTGTACCACTTAATTGGTTTTAAAACCCTCAACAATTAGTTGAAATATTTTAGCTATTCAACATTGATGCGTTACTAACCGCACTACTCCCAAATATCCAAAAAATTCACCTCTACGTTACAGTTAGGATGTAAATGAAAATTGTATTCATCCGGATTGATAGCTACCGAATTATATCGAGTATCTGTAAATTCATATACTTCTACCTTTTTAAATTTTGGGTCGATGATAAGATAATATTTTACCTTTTGTGAATGATACAATTCCATTTTTTCTTCCCGGTCTTTGGAAGCAGTTGCGGGAGATAATATTTCAACCACCAATGCAGGCGGAAAATCAAGGAATTTTTTTTCAATTTTATTACAAACCACCAGTAAATCAGGCTGCACTACCGTTTCATCTGCTATCTTCCAATCCAAAGGCTGAAAAGCCTTACATTTTTTACAGGTTTTCAACGCCTTCACAAATTCAAAACTTAAAAGTGTGCTTACGCTTTGATGTTCTGGAACACGTGCAGGGCACATAGCGTAGGGCATTCCTTCAATTAACTCCCAGTTGCCTTCCCACTGGCAGTAATCTTCATAAGTATAATAAGGTCTGTACTTCGCTGCGATTGACATATTATAAAATTAAATAAATACCGAATCAGAAAGTAAACTCATTATTCCCAAATGTCCCAAAGATTTACATTGGCCGCACAAATATCATCCAGTTCAAAGGAGAATATCTTTGGACTATCGGCTACCAAATCATATTTGGTTTGGATGAACTGGTATATTTCTACCTTTTTAAATTGCGGATCTACGATCAGGTAATATTTTACCTGTTGTAATTGATACAATTCCATTTTTTCTCCCCGGTCTTTGGAAGCTGTAGCAGGTGATAATATTTCAATCACCAATGCAGGTGGAAAATCAAGAAATTTTTTTTCGATTTTATCGCAAACGATCAAGAGGTCTGGCTGTACTACCGTATCTTCTTTTATTTTCCAATCCAATGGTGCGTACACCCTACATTTATTACATTTTTCAAGTGCTGTTTCAAACTTACTGCCGAGGCGGATGCTTACTCTCTGATGAGCAGGTACTGGCGCCGGAGCCATCGCATAAGGCATTCCTTCAATTAACTCCCAGTTACCTTTCCACTGGCAGTAATCTTCATACGTATAATAAGGCCTGTACTTCGCTGCAATTGACATCTAGTAAAGTTAAAAAAAATAATTGTAACCGGATAACTGTTCAAATCTTACTATTTTGCGAACTTATATTTTTTACATTATGATGAAAATTTATCTATTAATCTGCTGTGTAGCTTTTTCATTTACAACAAATGTAGCTGCACAAAATAAGGCTGCAGGTAAAACCGCACAAGGAAATGCATGGGTAGACAGTGTTTTTAAAACCCTCAGCAAGGAGGAACAGATAGCGCAGTTAATGGTGGTGCGGTTATCTACCTACGACAGTAAAAACAAAAAGGCCATTTTTTTTGAGGAACAAGTGGACAGTCTGGTGAGACAATACAATATTGGCGGTATCTGTCTCTTTCAGGGTAGTCCGGTAAAACAGGCCACTGTTATGAACCGCCTGCAGGCCGTAGCAAAAACGCCCATCCTAATGTGCATTGATGCAGAGTGGGGTGTTGGCATGCGAATGATAGACAGCGTATTACCCTTACCACACCAGATGATGTTGGGTGCGGTATCGGATGCATCCATCGCTTACCAGTACGGCAAAGTAGTTGCGGAGCAATGTAAGCGGGTAGGCATACAGGTTAATTATGCGCCAGTGGTAGATATCAATAATAATCCCGACAACCCTGTGATCAACGATCGCAGTTTTGGAGAAGATAAATATAAAGTGGCCTTATTTGGTATTCAATACATGAAGGGCATGCAGGATATGGGTGTAATGGCCTGTGCCAAACATTTTCCTGGCCATGGCGACGTTGCAGTTGATTCGCATTACGATTTGCCGGTGATCAATAAGTCGATGGCACAACTTGATTCATTGGAACTGTATCCCTTCAAAGAAATTTTTAAAGCCGGTGTCGGTAGCGTAATGATTGCTCATTTGTTTATACCAGCCATCGATAATACGGCTAACCGTGCCACTTCAATCTCAAAAAATAACGTGACCAACCTGATGCGCAATCAATTGGGTTACCAGGGTTTAACGTTTACGGATGCACTTGAAATGCAGGGGGTAAAGAAATTCTTTCCGGATGGAGAATCGTCTGTACAATCGTTGATTGCGGGCAATGATATGCTTTGTTTACCGGGCGATGTACCCCAGGCAATTGAAAAGATCAAAAAGGCAATCGAAGATCAAAAGCTAAGCTGGGAAGATATTGAACAGCATTGCAAAAAAGTACTGCAGGCAAAATACGAATATGGATTAACCCAATTGCAACCCATCAATACCGAAAACCTTACCGCTGATTTAAACAGTAAGGTAAACGAACTGCGCAAATTGATTGCTGAAAACGCATTGACTGTTTTGAGTAAAACCGATGATACTTTTTTTTCGCTGGCACCGGAAAAAAATAATAAGAAAGGCGATGTAGCTTTTATTGGTATTGGTATAGAAGCCGACAATGGTTTTGCAAAACGACTACGGGCAGATTACAATGCTGATGTATTTTATTTTAATAATATGCAGGATGCTTCCCGTATTTTATCAACCGTTTACCTGGTAAAAAGCCGATACCAAAAAGTGATCATTGGAGTGCATGGCTTCAAACGCACACCTTCCAATAATTTTGGAATCAGTCCCTTTGCCATCGAACTGGTAAAGCAGTTGCAGGAACAAACAAATGCAGCAACATTTGTATTTGGTAATCCTTATGCCATCAAACATTTCTGTGATGCAAAGAATTTAATCGCCTGTTACGAAGATGATGACATCATACAAAATACCGCAGCAGATTTGTTACAGGGAAAAATTTCGGCTAAAGGAAAACTGCCAGTTACAGTTTGCGATGCCTATTCGTTTGGATCTGGCCTGTCAACCGGCACCGCAGTATTACCCCAATCCAATCCTGCTGATCTTGGAATGGATGCAACAGAACTAAACCGGATTGATTCCATTGCAAAAAATGCCATTGATAAAGGCGCAACACCAGGCTGTGTGGTATTGGTGGTGAAGGATGGTAAGATTGCTTACCAAAAAGCATTTGGCAATTACAACTATGATAAAGCAGAGCCGGTAACTGTTGAGTCGGTATATGATATGGCTTCGGTAACAAAAATTTGCGCCACTACCATTTCCATTATGAAATTGTATGAGCAGGGAAAGATTGATTTAAGAAAAACGCTGGGTGATTATCTGCCCATAGTGAGGGGAACTAACAAGGCCAACCTGCTGATTGAAGATATTCTGCTGCACCAGGCTGGTCTTGTTGCCTACATACCCTTTTATAAATCAACACTGGATGCCAAAGGCGTTCCCCTGGCAAAATATTTTTCCTCTACTCAAAATGATTCTTTCAACACCAGGGTGGCAGAAAATTTGTTTATGAACAATAGCTGGCGGGATACAATGTACCAGCGCATTATCCAAAGTCCGCTGGGTGCTGCCAACAAATATGTGTACAGCGACAATGATTTTATTTACCTCGGAAAAGTGGTGGAAGCCATTAGTGGTCTGCCATTGAATGAGTATGCAAAAAAAGAGTACTATGCTCCGCTTCGGCTAACAACAGCCGGCTTCAGACCAAGAGAATACCTGCCATTGAGCAGGATTGCGCCGTCTGAAAATGAACCGCTATTCAGGTTGCAACTCATCCGTGGAGATGTGCATGATCCCGGAGCTGCGATGTTTGGTGGCGTTTCCGGTCATGCTGGTTTATTTAGCAGCGCTTATGATATTGCCGTCATCATGCAAATGCTGATGAACGGAGGTGAGATCAACGGTCATCGATACCTGCAGAAAGAAACGGTTGATTTGTTTACAGCCTATCATAGCAGCATCAGCCGCCGGGGTTATGGATTCGATAAACCGGAGAAGGACAATGCCACCCGTGCTGAGGCCTACCCGGCATTCTCCGTTTCACCACAGACATTTGGTCATACAGGATTTACCGGTACCTGCACCTGGGCGGATCCAGCAAAAAAATTAGTGTATGTATTTTTAAGCAATCGGGTTACGCCGGTTGGTGATAATCCACTGCTGGGAAGAATGAATGTGCGACCGGCCATTCATGAGGCGATTTATAAAGCAATAGCTGCCGGGAAGTAGTTGTTGGATGCATGTTCCGGGAGTTAACAGGAGTTGGTAATAGAATCGTTCCAAATTTTATTTATTTATTCCCAAAGATGGAAAAAGGAATCGTTAATAAAACATTAACCTATTAATTATCAATGGTTTAATTGTTTGGCACCATTTAGGATTCTACTATTGCAACACCAGGGAATGAGGATTGAAAGAAAGGAAATAAGTAAGGTGCTAAAAAACTACGAATACAACTAATTATAGGTTTCAGTGTAAATTAAAGATGGTCGTTAAGATGGAGTGGATCCCATTTTAACGACTTTTTCTTTTGGCGTAACCAGGGCGATCGGTACCGCAGGTTAGACCGTCAATCGGATTCTACAACGAGCAGTCTGGCCTGCAATTCCAACCGCTTATCTTTCAGCGGTTCCCTCCACTTATCATTGTATTTTATTCTCAGGAAACGGTTATGTTTCATTCAGATCATTCGCATCTTATCAGCGGTCTGACCTGTGGTGCCGACCGCTTACCATTCAGCCGTTCGCTTACTCTCCGCTCCGCCCTTTGGTTCACGTTAAAGCCTCCAGTTGATAACAACTACAACAGTTATTTTCCATATTTAGTTTTTCTATTCCGTTATGTGGAAAATTAAATCTTTAAAAGGTAATAGATGTATTGTTTATCAATAGATTAGCAGTTTGGCATCATTTCGGAATATACTACTACAACACCAGAGAATGAGGATTGAAGCGGGGAAAAAGAAAAGTGTTGTCAAAAACTACGAATACAACTAATTATAGGTTTCAGTGTAAATTAAAGATGGTCGTTAAGATGGAGTGGATCCCATTTTAACGACTTTTTCTTTTGTGGTACTGCCTGTGGTTTTGGTAGTCGGCAGGGACGCTAACACCGCCGATGAAGATTAATAACCTACGGTCCGGCAGATATACATTACCAGCGAATGATCCACCGGTCTCACCCTTGTTACCAGCCGTTGATCTTTCTGTTGTTGCCAGCGCCAATGCTTTTTACGCATTTATCTATGCGTGTTTTCTTCGGACTTTATAGTGGTGGAATGATATTTCCACAATCATTTTAAAAAATCAGGAGGCCATCAATTCCTTCACCTGCTTTACCAGTTCCCGGGTACTAAATGGTTTGGTAATGTAAAGCGAAGCCCCTAAGTCGTATCCTTTCTGCACATCGGCTTCCTTTGTTTTGGCACTCATAAAAATCACTTTGGTATGTTTTAGTTTTGCAGATTTTTTGATGTGCTTACAAATTTCATAACCATCCACATCGGGCATCATAATATCCAGTAATACTACATTGGGCATTTGCTTGTCTACTGTTTCCAATGCTTCCGTTCCATTGCGGGCCACCATTACATCGTAGCCGTTTTTTTTCATCAAAAATTCAAGTGACATCAGTATATATGGATCGTCATCTACTACCAATACTTTTTTTACATATTCCATCCGATATATTTTTTAAATTACAGGTAAGGTAAAAATAAATTTTGATCCTTTGTTGAGCTCGCTCACTACCCAAATATCGCCATCATGCAAATCAATTATTTTTTTACAAATGGCCAGGCCAAGTCCACTACCTTCCGGCTTGCGCAAAGTTTGGTTTTTTGCCTGGAAAAATTTATCAAAAATTAGTTCATGCAATCCGGGTTCAATGCCTTTGCCATTGTCCTCTACCCATATTTGCAGGCCATCCAGATTGTTGTGTACCGATACGGATACCCTGCCATTTTCCCGTGCAAACATTACAGCATTGGATAGTAAATTGTTCAATACCTGCATGATCAAATCAGGATCGCACTGTACCAGAAACATGGTGTCTGGTATTTTCACGGCAGTGATGATTCCTTTCGCATCTGCCAATGGCTGGATGGATTGTACGGCTTCTTTTATCAAACTATTTAATTGTACACTCGAGCTGTTTAATTGTTGTTTGCCACTTTCATATTTTTCCAGATTGAGTACCTGTGTAATCAAATGACTCAGTCGTTCGGTCTCTTTGATGATGCCGGCTAAAAATTGCAGTTTTTGATCCTCATCCATATCTGTGTTGTCATGTACAATTTCAGCCATAGCCCTTATCGAGGTTACGGGTGTTCGAAGTTCATGTGTTACCGTGTATAAAAATTCGTCCTTGGTTTTGTCCATTTCTTTCAACTGCTCATTTACCGCAATCAATTGTTTGGTAGCTTTTTCAAGCTCGGTTGATTTTTTTCGAAGCTCTTTATTGAGTTCAATCATTTGCTGGCTCTCCCGCAAAATATTTAATACTTCATCTATTTTTAACTCTTCTTCTTTGGTAACACTGCTCACCATAATGCGTGCCGATGCAGAACCGATTACACCACTCAACACCTTTTCTGCAAAAGCAACCAGGCGTGGATCGGCCTTTTTATTTTCCAAAGAAATTTTATGTCGGTTGGCATAGGTGATCATTAATTTCTCCGAACGATCAGCACCTAAAAAATTTGCCAGCAACGAATTAAGATCTGGCAGGTATGCAGTTCCCCTCCACAGTACATTTGTTTCGGTCGCAACAGAAAAGCGAAATATATCTACAAAAATCTCTGCCTGGTAAACTTCCTGCGTACTTCGTTGACTGCCCAACGATACAGCAATAAATAAAAAAATATTGAAAAAAATACTCCAGAAAAAACAGTGTGTTATGGAATCCATTCCCTCCATGCCAAACAGCGAAAGCGGTTTTAACCAGGCAAAGCCAAACAGACCTTCGTTTACAATACTCATATTTACAAAACCAGTACTTGCCATGGAAGGAATAACGGCTGTAAAAAACCAGACCACAAAGCCGATACAAATGCCGGCCATTGCACCTTTTTGAGAAGCATGCTTCCAGTAAATGCCCCCAATTACAGCCGGGGCAAATTGCGCTACCGCAGCAAAGGAAACCATACCAATGGACACCAGCGTAAAATGCTGCGCCACCAGTTTGTCATATAAAAATGCAAGCGTAATAATCAGCAGAATACTGATGCGGCGGATATTTAAAATGGAACGGGTTAACTGTCCGTCGCCTGCTGTTTTAAACTTTTTTGCGGCCAGTAAAAGTGGGGTAGCAATATTATTGCTCATCATGGTACTAATGGCAATTGTTTCTACAATGATCATACTGGTGGCCGCTGAAAAACCGCCGATAAAGGTAAAAAGGCTTAATAGTTTTGCTCCATTGTGCAAGGGTAGTGCCAGTACATAGTTGTCGGCACTGATGCCGGTTTTACCCAATAGCAATGTTCCGCCAAAGGCAATGGGCAACACGAAAAATGTTATCAACAAAAGATAGAGTGGAAATACCCAGATGGCTTTTTTTAAATGGCTTTCCTTAACATTTTCAACTACACCAATCTGGAATTGTCTTGGTAAAAAAATTACGGCGAGCATTGACAAGACAATCCACCCGGTCCAGTTAGTATAACTGGTATTTTCGCTAAACTGAAACAGTTTATGAAGCGTTGCATTATCGGCTGCTTTGGAAAAAATATCACCAAAGCCATCAAAAAGCCCAAACGTAACAAAAAGCCCAACGGCAATAAAGGCCACCAGTTTTATGATAGACTCAAACGCTATGGCTGCCACAAGTCCTTCATGTTTTTCGGAGGCATCAATAGAGCGGGTGCCAAACAAAATAATAAAGAAAGCCAGCACACCGGCAATGTAAAATGAATTGTCGCCCAAAATATTACTGAGTCCGGTGCCTGTTTCAGCGGCTCCTGTTAAAATATTCATGCTACCCGAAATGGCCTTTATCTGCAGGGCGATGTAGGGGATGATACCCACCATACAAAGGACGGTAACAATAACTGCCAGCGAAAAATTTTTACCGTAACGAATGGATATGAGATCAGCAATGCTATTGATCCGTTGAGTTTTACAAATGCGGATCATCTTTCGCAGGATTGGCCAGAACAATGCTGCCATAATGGTGGGCCCGATGTACACCGCTAAAAATTCGATGCCATTGGTGGAAGCCTGGCCAACACTTCCATAATAGGTCCAGGCGGTGCAATATACTCCCAGTGACAGAGCATACACATAGCCGTTATTAATAATGCTCCGTCCTTTTTTTAACCGGTATTCTGCATAATAAGCAACGCCAAATAATATACCGAGATAAAACAACGCACATAATATGACAACAACATTGCTATTCATTTGGCTTTTTGCTATTATGATCTGCCAGGCGATATAATACGATAATGGCGATTATCCAAACAATAAAAATGTAAAGGAATAAAACCGGGATGCCGGCGATCAATATGGCCCGGTTAGCCAGCGAAATAAACGGGAAAGAAAATAACACCATCAGCAGGATGCTGAAGAGAATTAATTTGGGGCGTTTAAAATTGTTTTGCATAATTGATAACAATGACGGTCTTTAACTATAGTACGTAAACGGTAAATTAGTGAATTGTTCAAGCTAAATCATTCTCGGTTTTGTTCCTTGCGAAGTATAACTACACCAGGCTATATTTCGAAAGAAGATGGCTGTCTTAACTACCATTATTAATGAGCCCTTTTCAAAATCTCTCATTGTTTACTATCATTATTGGCGGGCACCTAAAAAACGATTGCTATTCAGAACGCCGTTGCATCTCCGACCAACAACCGAAGTTCCCTGATCTAAAAGCGAGTCCATTTTCTAATAAGTTATTACGCGATTTTCAAACAACTTTTACAAGCAAGGCTTCGGCTGTTGGTCGGAGACGCAACAGCGACTTGCCGGGATAGGTTATCTCTTTTATACTCCGCAAGATGTAAATTAGTGAATTGTTCGAGCTAAATCATTCACAGTTTTGTCCATTGCTGAGTATAGTATTGTTTGAATCGGAATTTTAAAAACCAAGCCAACTGCAAGTGAGTCTTTTTACGCAATCTCAAACAGAGTTTTTAGCTCCTTATTGCTTAGATTTCCAATCCAGTTTTCGCCTGTAGCAACCGTCATATTAGCAAGTGCTTTTTTAGCTTGTATCATTTCATTAATCTTTTCTTCAAAAGTATTTTTAGTAATGAACCGATGTACCATAACATTGCTTTTTTGTCCTATACGGTATGCCCTGTCCGTGGCCTGGCTTTCAACGGCAGGGTTCCACCACAAATCGTAATGAATTACATGGTTGGCTGCTGTAAGGTTTAAACCTGTACCGGCTGCCTTTAACGATAGAATAAATATTTTTTCAGCTCTGTTTGTCTGAAAATTCTCTACCATTTCTTTTCGTTGTTTTAAGCTGCACCCGCCATGGTAAAAAAGAGGTGCTTCCTTGTATCGCTCTGTAATAAAATGCTTAAGCAAATTGCCCATTTCGGTAAACTGGGTAAAAATCAGCACCTTTTCGTTGTTGTCTATTATACTGTCCAATTTATCAAATAGCAACTCAAGTTTACCACTAAGCGAAGCATCTAAAATATTGTTTTTTAAAAACTGGGTAGGGTGGTTACAAATTTGTTTCAAAGCCAATATCATTTGCAATACCAAACCCTGTCGAACAAAAAGCGATTTGTTGTCCAATGTTTCAATGCCTTCAATTTCTTCCATGGCTTTCTGTAGTGTTTTTTCATACAAACCAGCCTGCTCTTTAGCCAATGTAGAAAAGCAATCCATTTCAATTTTATCTGGCAGGTCAGAGATGATGGATCTATCCGATTTTAATCTTCGCATCATAAAAGGTGCGGTTACTTTTCTAAGTTTTTCAGCCGCCGCCGCATCATTGAATTGTTGAATTGGATTACCATAGGCTTCGTTAAACTCTTTTATATTTCCTAAAAAACCACGATTGCTGTAATCCATAATGCTCCACAATTCGCTCAATCTATTTTCTACCGGCGTACCACTCATGGCAATAAAATTATTGGCGCCAATGGTTTTAATGGCTTTTGTTTGTTCTGTGTTGATGTTTTTTATATTCTGTGCCTCATCAATTACCAGCGAATGCCATTTTTTCTTTTTCAAACTATTGGCATCACTTCTGGCTATTCCATACGAAGTGATGGCGACATCATAGTCTTTATCTTTTGCCAGTTTCCGGTTGGTGCCATGGTAAATAACCGCCCTTAACCCCGGTGCAAATTTTTCTATTTCTGCCAACCAGTTGGTAAGCAAACCGGTAGGTGCCACTACCAAAGCCTTCTCATTTTCCAGCAATCCATCTTCCTTGTATTTCAGCAAAGTGGTAATTACCTGCAAGGTTTTACCAAGCCCCATGTCATCTGCAATTACGCTGCCAAAACCAATCTGTGCATTGCGGTACATCCACGAAAAACCACGCTGCTGGTAGGGGCGAAGCGTGGCATTGATTCCTTTGGGTAAAGCTATTTCTTTAAAATGCGTAAGCTCTTCAATCATTTTTTTCACTTCATCTGTAAGGCTAATTTTAGCCCCCCGGTATTCGCCACTTAAGGCGGCACGCAACATTTGAAAAGCAGTTAATTCTTTTGTTTCTGTAAAATGCTTGTAAAGTTTTTCCAGATCCTGTTGATTAACGTAGATATGGCTGGTTTTAAATTTTATTAATCCATCCGAATTTTTTAGTAGTTTTTTAAATTCATCCTCGTCCATTAATGTATCGCCAATGGCTACCTGCCAGTTGAAGTTGAGCAATTCATCTAGCCGCAAAAATGATTTACCTGTTTTTGCTTTGCTTTTTAGCTTAATGCTGGCTTTTGGTTTAAGGATATGCTGCAACGATTTGGGTAATAAAATGGAAATATCCAAAAGTTGAATGGCAGGAATCATCTGCATCAAAAACGGAGTAAAAGTTGCATTGTCCATCACTATCAATTCATCACCTTTGCTATTAATGTATTCATCAAGCCCTTTTATAAAACTGCTGAGTTGGGTAAGGCTTTGCAAAATTTCGTACCGGTCGGTTTCGTGTTTTTTTAAATTTAAAATATCCCTGAGGAAAATTGATTGTTCTGGTTTGCTGCCGGTTTTTTCAATGTTGATGGTTACCTGAAAATTTTCATTGGCCAATTCTTCTACCACCAGCATTGGTTTGTAGTTGCCCTGGGTAAGAAAAAACTTCTGAGTCCAGGCCATTATCCCACCACTTAGGGCCTCTTCTCCAGGTTTTTTAAATGCATAATTTTCTTTTTTTAAAAACAGGTTTAGCAATAATTCATTGGCTGTTCCTTCTTCCAAAACGGAAATTATTTCTGTAATAAACACACTCAGTAAATTGAGTGCAGGGTCTTTATTGATACTGGTTAGTGTCGTTTTTTGCTGCCATACAAAAATATCCGGAGGCAAAATTGTTTCCAGTTTTTCTACCAGGCTTCTTACTTCCTTGCTTAGCATGGCCGGCAACCAGCGGATGGTGAAATCACCATTTTGGAGTTGTATAATTTGTGGTACCACTGCACCATTTGCTAATAAATGAATAGCAGAATGCAGCACGGTGTGTAGTGCTGCCGTAGAGGGCTGGTAATCCAGCGTTTTGGAAGCGTTTATTTGCGAAACCTGTTGAAGGAAATCAATAAACGAGAACTCCGTTTCATTGACAAAAACCTTAGTTTCAAAAGCTTCGTTGATGCTGATTTTATTAAGCGCCTTATGGTTAATGTTTTGTTGCTCAAGATTAGCTTTTGCAAATAGATTTTCTAATGAAATTTTTCCTTGTACCACCTTCTTTGCATTACTGACCGATTTACTTATTTTGATAAAATATTTTTCTTTGAAATTTCCACTGCCGTGGTAAAAGGCCGGAAAGTCGGAAAGTAAAGCACAGAGCGGCTCATGGATGGGCGACAATCCGGAAAAGGATAATTTTTGATAGGCATTTTCAGGGTTGAATTTGGGTTGCTTTTTCTTGTTGTCTTCAAAATACAAAGCGGTAATATTGGGTATATCAACTGACTGTTTTTTTACAAAAATGCCCAGTTTATTAAGTTCTGCAATTAAATCTACCCGGTGCAATTCAAATACCAGGAATGGGTTGTTGTCAATTTCGGCACTTACTTTATATATCACAGCCGCCAGGTGTTTACAAGGTACGGCCCAATCGGGGCAAGAGCATTGCATTTTAAAATCTGTCCACTGTTTTGGAAAAACTTTCAATCCCATTTGTTCTGCGATAACCAGTACCTCCGGATCAAGTTCCCGGTTTAATAATTTTGAAATAATGACAGGTTTGCTGGCTAATTTTTTAATGAACCTACCTAGGTCCGGTTCAAAAAATGGCGGTAAAATAATGTCAACATTATAAGGTTTGGGGCGACTCCCTGCTACTTTTGCTTTGATCTGGTTTTCTTCAATCGTTATTTTTTCAACTGCACCCTTATTGGCATAACTGCTGCCTCTTGGCAAGCGGTTGCTATAATCTATATTGCTTAAAGAATTAAGCCATTGTTCTCCCCACCAGGTTTTTCCAAAAGATTTCGACATAATGAATTTTTGATTTTAATCACAACTTAAACAGTTTTTAGCAAGCTTCAAACACATTTCTTATAAAGGAAAATGTTTGATTCGGCAATGTTACTAAATCAGGATAAATAAAAAAGGATAACACGGTTTTACCTAATTTAGGCAAACTGTGTTATCCGTTTAAGGTTAATGGTTGAAGGTTGAAGGTTGAAAGTTGAAGGTTGAAGGTTGAAGGTTGAAGGTTGAAGGTTGAAGGTTGAAGGTTGAAGGTTGAAAGTTGAAGGTTGAAGGTTGAAGGTTGAAGGTTGAAGGTTGAAGGTTGAAGGTTGAAAGTTAAAAGTTCTGTGCATTAACTATCCGATAGCTATCGGATCAACATTCACCATTCACCATTCACCATTGACCATTGACCATTCACCCTCACCCCTACGCTATCTTTAATAATCCGTAATCTCTGCAGAGCTTTCAGGCAAGTGCTCATAATATCCTTTGTAGGCATAGAAACCAAAAATTGCCAGCCCAATGCAGATGGGTAAAAAGATGATGAGAATGATGCTCCATTGCAACGTGACATTCGCTTTGGTAACCTCGGTAGCATGCCCAATTTTTTCTGCAGCCTGCCAAAATAGAAAGATGATAATGGAAGGTGCTAAAAGCATCCAGATTACTCCCAGGTATTTTTTTAATGCGTTCATGTTTGTAGTATTATTTAGTGATAAAATTAGTCCATTACATTTGTGTCAATCTTGTTGCGTAGATAAATCGTTCCAATAATCAGGCATAAAATAGCCACACCAACAGGGTACCATAAACCAGCCAATGGATCGCCATTTGGATTGGCATCCGTTTTAGTAAATTCAACAATCAGCGTTCCTAAAAACGGCACCAGTCCACCAAACACACCATTGCCAATATGGTAAGGCAGCGACATAGAAGTGTACCTGATTTTTGTAGGGAACAACTCCACCAGGAATGCAGCCATTGGGCCATACACCATGGTAACATACACCACCTGTATAAAGATGAGGAATACCATCCACCAATAGGTATTGTTGTCCAAAGTTTTTTCTATTACTACACCAGGCTTAGCCGATCTTCTTTCTACCATCGCATACGTTACACCCTCTGGTAAGGAGGCGTCTGCTGCAACCTTTGTATTTACCAATATCGTATCCATCGTGGCCGGGTTATCTTTATTAGCTGCGATGTAACCAATGCCTGCCGTATTGCCGGCGTAGTCAGCAGCGAAGTGAATGGTATCCACCTTTGTATAGGTAAATTTTGCACCATCGGTATAAACGGTATCATACTGCGTGGACACCAGCATTTTCTTTTTATCCTTTCCATCAACGGTAGCAATGGCTGGGGCTACAGTCGTTTTTGACAAATCCACCAGTTCGCTTTTATTAGCCGGATCGGTCCATTTAATAAAACTTTTGTAGATGGGAAAATAAGTACAGATGCCCAATAACATACCGAGCAGCATGATCCATTTTCGTCCGATTTTATCACTGAGTGTACCAAAAACTACAAAGAAAGGTGTGGCAAATAAAATAGCGATCATTAGAATATTTCTCGACTCTGTAAAATTGATCTTACAAATATTTTCGATAAAAGTTTGTGCATAAAACTGACCGGTGTACCAGATAACACCCTGTCCCATAACGGCACCAAATAACGCCAGCAATACCATTTTAAAATTTGCCCGGTGGCCAAAACTTTCCTTCAATGGATTTACAGAAGTCTTTCCTTCGGCTTTAACTTTTACAAACATAGGCGATTCGCTCATGCGCATCCGGATCACAACGGATACAATTACCAGCAATAGTGAAATCCAAAAAGGATAACGCCAGCCGCCCCATTCTGAGGCAAAGGTTTCAACGCCCTGTCCCTTGCGAATGAGCAGGATGATACCCAATGCCAGAAATAAGCCAAGCGTTGCTGTAGTTTGTATCCAGCTAGTCCAGTAACCTCGCCGGTGTGCAGGTGCATGCTCAGCTACATAAGTGGCCGCACCTCCATATTCTCCGCCCAATGCAAGCCCCTGAACCAGGCGAAGAATCAATACTAAAATAGGTGCTGCCCAACCAATGGTTTTATAGCCGGGTACCAGGCCAATACAAAAAGTAGAGCCTCCCATTAAAACAAGTGTTAGCAAAAATGTATGTTTCCTTCCAATCAAATCACCCAGTCTGCCAAATACCAATGCGCCAAACGGACGAACGATAAAGCCTGCAGCAAAAATGGCGAGCGTACTTAACAAGGCAGAAGTTCCCGAATCTTCAGGAAAAAACTGTTTTGAAATAATAGTAGCCAGCATGCCGAATATGTAGAAATCATACCATTCGATTAATGTACCAACGGAAGAAGCACCGATGATAAACCCCATCCCCTTTTCAGAGTTGATGTTTTTACTCATAACAATAGTTGTTTTTTAGGTTTTTTTAAAAATTAAATATAGTAGAAAAAGTTAAGCGTGTGTTATGTACTGTGCTGGTTGAGTTGGCAACTTTACCATTGTTGCCCCTTGTTCCGTAATTGGCAGATGTATATTCCAGTTCTGTTCCAAATTTTAATTTGCCGCTATAAATATCCAGCCTTGGTGCTACCCTAAGTAAATCTTTTATTCCCCTACCGTTTACACCAACCATTCTGCCATAGGCAGCCGTTGCATTGTCTGCTGCACCATCATTTATAGTGTAGCCAATAAACAACCCTGGTGATACTTTTTTATTATTGCTGTAAACTTCTAACCAGGCTGCAGTTGATTTTGCTGGTTTGTAGGTTTCTATGGCATTGGCATTTGCTTTATACCCATAATAACCACCCATCATTACCCAATGAGCCGTATTTTGCCCCAATAATGCCATTGCCTTTATACTTAATTTTTTACCCGTAATTTTTGTATAAGCCATTACGGTAAATGCATTTACTCTTTCCTTACTCATTTTAACCGGATTGGTGCCATATTTTATGTAAGGCATGATACTGCTAAAATCAAGTTGGGCGCCCACAAGCAATGCATCAGATTTGTATTGTAAATGTGCATTCAGTTCGGGCAACACTGCATTCATACTTGCAGAATTAGTGGGCTCTGTAGTACTTACACCAGGTACCGAAAACTCCCTTGGCTTATAAGCAGAGAATGATACGCTGGTTTTGGCACTTAATTTTGCGGTATATTTTATTTGTGCGGCCCAGCCAAAAGGTGCTATTGGGATACCCGTATTAAAATTTACCACACCCGGAAAGCACTCTGGTATAAACAGCGGATACCATGTTTGCCCCAGGGTGAGGGCACTCTTTTTCCAGTCTAATTTTACATAACCATGCCTTAGCCTTAAAAGTCCAATGTTAACATCTGCCTGTCCAAAAAAATCGCCTTCAATTACTGCGGTGGTCTTTGCACCAAAAGCATCAGGGCCACTTACTTTTACACCAAGGCGTGTAAGAATACCCAACAAGTTTAACTGGGCCTTTTTGTTGACATCCACCCCACCCATGCCTGCCGTATCAATGTCCTTTGGATACAAACCTAACTGCCCTTCCCTCACAAAAACATTTTGTCTGGTGTCATAATTCATATCGTTCCTGATAAATCCATAAAGGGTGACTGTTGGTGTTGAAGTAACTGGCTTTACAGGAATTGCTGCTGGTGAAATGGCTGGAGCCGGATTGATTTGTGCAAATACATCGATACCATTACAGGCAAAAAAGACACCAAGCAAATGAACTGCGATAATTATTTTCATGCAAGCTTTTTTAGTAATCGTTAAGAATTTCCGAACACCAAATTGAAAATCTTGCAGGTCTAAAACAAACCTCAGGTATATTGCTGCTAAAAGTATAGTTGCTAAAAGGAATTTTTTCTAAATCGCTCCCACTTAATCACCATAAATTTATCACCCAGTTCGGTGATCATACAGCCGGCGCTTTTAAGCGATTCTTTATCACTGAAAAAATCAATTAGCTCCTTATGTGTCAGTACTTTATAGGTAGGCCGGTAGTCTGTATGCTCAGGCGCTTTGATATTGTACTTTTTCACCCAGTTCATTACCGATACATGGCTTACTCCCAATATTCTTTCAATTTCACGAAAAGTTACACCTTCAATGTATAGCTGTAGTGCCTTAATTACATAATAGGGATCAATCGTTTTTCCTTCTTTTAATACCGTGAACGAGTAACTGCATTGTTTGCAGCGGAAGCGCTGCCGCTCTTTGATAACGCCACTTTTAATAAGCTTCTGGTTTTGGCATTTGGGGCAGGCAATCTGTTTCATATTTATGTTTTAACAGCCAACTATACTTAATTAGCAAAACTATATCAATTTAGCGACAATTATCTGCTTTCATTTACGAATGGTTCCTACTTTTAATTTTCAAATAAAACGATTGCCATGGACATTCCATTCAAAGCTTATTGTCGTAAACTATATAACAGGATTAAAAAAACATCCTCCGGCTTTGGGCCGGATGGGTAATGTGTAATCAATTATTCAACCTGTAATAAAACGTTTGCCTGATTGTTATTTTTTAAAACCTATATTAATTTAGCAATAAATATATCCGCACCTTTCGGAATCTTTCCTATTTTTAACTTTTTAAAACTAAAAGCTCGCTATGTCATATCCATTTAAGATCAATTCGTTGGAACAATATCATGAAGACTATAAAAAGAGCGTAGACGAACCAGAAGAATTTTGGGGAGATGTAGCATCCGATTTTTACTGGAGAAAAAAATGGGATAAAGTATTGGACTGGAATTTTACCGAACCAAAAATTGAATGGTTCAAAGGAGGAAAACTAAACATTACAGAAAACTGTATTGATCGTCACCTGGAAACGATGGCTGAAAAACCTGCCATTATCTGGGAACCCAATAACCCCGAGGAAAGAACAAGGATTGTTACATACGCTCGCCTGCACAAGAGGGTTTGCCAGTTTGCCCAGGTATTGATCAACAATGGAGTAAAAAAAGGTGACCGGGTTTGTATCTACATGGGTATGGTGCCCGAGTTGGCCTACGCCGTTTTAGGATGCGCCCGTATTGGTGCCATCCATAGTGTGATATTTGGTGGCTTTAGTGCCCAAAGTATTGCCGACAGATTGTTTGATGCACAGGCCGAATTTATTGTAACCTGCGATGGCGCATACCGCGGCGGAAAAGATATCCCGTTAAAAAGTATCATTGATGATGCACTGATTGGCAACAGAACCATTAAAAAAGTAATTGTTTATACCAGAACAAGAACGCCTGTTTCAATGATCAAAGGCAGGGATGTATGGTGGGAAGATGAAATGGACCATGCAGAAACACAGGTGGAAAAAAATGGCGTGGTTAGTTTTCCGGCAGAAGAAATGGATGCAGAAGATCCCTTGTTCATTTTATACACTTCCGGCTCTACAGGTAAGCCCAAGGGGGTTGTTCACTCAATCGGCGGTTATATGGTTTGGACGGGTTATACATTTGTAAATACTTTTCAGTACAACCAGGGTGATGTGCATTTTTGTACTGCTGATATTGGCTGGATAACGGGGCATAGTTATATTTTGTATGGTCCATTGAGTGTAGGCGGCACTTCGGTGATGTTTGAGGGTATTCCAACCTGGCCGGATGCAGGTCGCTTTTGGGATATTGTTGAAAAATATAAAGTAAACATTTTGTACACCGCACCTACGGCTATCCGTAGTTTGATGAGCTTTGGCCTGGATCCATTGAAAGGAAAAGATTTATCTTCTTTAAAAGTATTGGGTACGGTAGGTGAACCCATCAACGAAGTAGCATGGCATTGGTATGATGAAAACATTGGCAAGAAAAAATGCCCGATTATAGATACCTGGTGGCAGACAGAAACAGGCGGCACTTTGATCTCCAATATGGCTGGCATTACTCCTGCAAAACCAAGCTGGGCAACGCTGCCAATGCCCGGTGTGCAACCCCTGCTGGTAGATGAAAATGGAAAAGAGGCCACCCCCAACCCCTCCGAAGGAGGGGAGCTGATCACCTCGGGCAACTTGTGCATTAAAGCACCATGGCCGGGTATCTTTCGTACGACCTGGGGCGATCATGAACGCTACCGCACCAACTATTTTGCAACCTACCCAGGTTTGTATTTTACAGGCGATGGAGCCTTAAAAGATGAGAATGGATTTTACAGAATCACTGGTAGGGTGGATGATGTATTAAATATCAGTGGCCACCGCATTGGAACTGCTGAAGTAGAGAATGCGATTAACATGCATGCCGGTGTGGTAGAAAGTGCGGTAGTAGGATACACACACGACATTAAAGGCCAGGGCATTTATGCGTATGTAATTTACAACGGGCATCACGGCGATGAAAACCTGCGGCGCCAGGATATAAGTTTAACCGTTTCAAAAATAATTGGCCCCATTGCCAAACCAGATAAAATTCAATTTGTAACCGGATTGCCAAAAACACGTAGCGGTAAAATTATGCGCCGCATTTTAAGAAAGATTGCAGAAGGTGAAACGGCCATGGGTGACACAAGCACTTTGCTTGATCCGGGAGTAGTGGATGAAATTATTGGTGGGAAGATTTGACAAATTCAGTTGATCGGCTTCACGGTCGGTACCGCTGGTCAGACCGTGAAGCCGCCGAAGTTTATACACGGTCTTTTAACCGGTCTGACCTACAGTACCGACTGGTTAAAAATCCTTTGCACCTGTTGGACTTCCCCCAAATCCCCCTAACAACCGAACTGCCCCGGTGAGCCTACCGTTGTGTCTTTTAACCAACGGCAAACGCCTTGTTCCTGCTTACACTATCCAATCATGAAAAGAATCATTGCTTTTGAACAAAACATTTTTAAAAGCCTGGCATCGGCTGTTGGTGAAAAGATGCAATTGATTGCTGCCGGGATAGCTGAACAGCGTATGAGCCAACGAACCCCGATCCCCGCTGGTTCGGGGCTTTTGCGTTTTATGTGGAATGTTTTAAAGTCAGTGGGGCAAATCGGTTAACGTCTAACTGTTGTACGCAGTTAGGCAACTTTGGCATTTAATGCTTTGATAGATTTTAACATCAAACCTTTTGAAGATATTTCTTCTTCAATATCGAAATCGTCCTGAAGGCCAAGCCAAAACTTTGCTGAGTTACCAAAGTATATACTCAGTCTTAAAGCCGTATCTGCAGTAATCCTTCGATTCCCTTTAAGGATTTCAGAAATACGAGTTTGAGGAATTTCGATATCCTTTGCAAGCTTATAAGCAGTTATATTAAAAGGTACAAGAAATTCTTCTGAAAGAATCTCGCCAGGATGTATATTTTTTAGTTTTGCCATTTTATTAAAATTTAGTGGTAATCAATTATTTCAACTTCAGAAGCATTGCCAGCATTCCATTTGAAAATAATTCGCCATTGATCATTAATACGAATACTATAGCATTCTTTTAGTTTCCCTGATAGCTTTTCCAATCTGTTTGCAGGTGGTATTCTTAAATCTGCAATATCAACAGCGTTATTAAGCATTCTTAGTTTTCTTCTGCCAATATTTTGAGTTTCAATTGGAAGTTTTTTTACCCGATTGCCTAACCATACTTGTTCTGTATTTGAATTGCCAAATGAAACAATCATACTGCTGCCTTAAGTTACTAACGTTAAAAGTAAGTATTTTTTACAACGCTTCAAAATTTAAGCCGATACGTATCCATTCTTCTAACCCCATATTTGAATATCAATTCTAAGTCATCAACTTTTGCCCTTGTTAGTCTTCCCCCCCAATAACCTAACTGCCCCCATGAACCGCCGTTTGGTCTTTTGACCAACGGCAGCAGGCATGCCCGGCTTACACTTATTGTTAAAAAAAGTACCCTGCGTTGCTAATAATGTGTAAGCTTTCCAAAATAACTATCCTTCGTTAATATTACCATATTTTAAAAGCCTGGCATGGGCTGTTGGTCAAAAGACCAATCAGCGGGCTACTGGGATAGCTTCGTTCTTTTACAATTAAAAGGGAAAGACCAACAAGGGCAAAAAAATTAATTACTCCACCGAAAGTATTTTTGTAGATAGGTCCCAGCCTCATAAAAGTTGTCATCAAACTGTTTAAATGAAGCCGGAAGTTTACTAATAAAGTCGTCCGTATATTTTAAAAACAAGTCCGCCTGATATTGATTTTTATACAAAGGCATAATTTTGCTGACTACAGAATGCAGCTTGTTTGAAAGAATAATATCATCAATTTTCTTTTTTCTGCTCCACAGAGTACTATTGGCTTTAGATGAAACTGCAATTGCTTCTGTAACCTTTCTTGCATTCAACTCTAATGCATAACCCTGTTTAAGCCTAGTTTCACCATTCCAGTTTTCCCAATCGCTGTAAAACCATTTATATAGCAATTTAATTTTAAACTCTTTGTAATCATCCTCTGTCCATTTGTATTTTTGGGGGTTGATTATGTCGGGAGATATTACAGATTTGTTTTCATAGAAAAAAGGAGTCAGACTTGCCAAATAACAAAAGAATTCGTTTGCTAACTCTTCCTCATTCTCCAAAGAAATCATATTCGGTGAAATCCATTCATCAATAAAATCATGAAACTGATTTGTAAAAAGCTGACTAGCCCATTCATTTATTAGGTCTTTTGGATTAGGATATCATTAGGCTTTTGGCAAAGAGAATTTATTTTCTTTATTACAGTTGTACAGTTTTTCGATGCTTCCGATATTCCAATAGCCAGACGCTCTAATGCTTCATTTCGTTTGTCACTTTTAAATAAAGAATTCTTTTGCATATAAGGTATTGTTAATTGGTATAAGAATGTCAAATGCCATTGCTTGCAACGGCAACGGCTTGGTTTAAAGGCTAGTGTTGACGTTCCTGGAAAAAAATTTTGTGGGTAGCCTTTAGAAGTCTATAGTTTCAGGTACATGATGCAATTTGCCACGTGTTAGGTTATATATGATGACAAACACATAGAAGATCACAATTACTCCTAGAATTATCATGAGTGCTTTTTTCCAGCGTAATTTTCTTTTAATCATTTTAGATTTATTTTTATAATAAGTACAAGCACCTACTGGGATAGCTGAACAGGTATAGCCAATGAGCCCCATTCCTGCTGGTTCGGTGCTTTGCGTTTTATTTTTAATTGTTTTAAAGTCAGTGGGGTTATCGGCTCTTTCGGCTTAATGTTAGGCATTCGGCTTTGGGGTTTTTGGGCTCTTAAATTTTATTTGTATTTGCCAATAAGTAAACAAGTCAGTAATATAATTCCTATAACAATTAAAATAAGGGAAATTATTTGAGATAAGGATTTGAATATCTTAACAGTTATTTCGGTAATAGACCATGCAGTAATAAATACGATAAATATTGTCCACCAAGGGTTAATAAATGCAGACAAAATCATTGCTCCCAAAAAAACAACTGCACCAATTCCTGCCATAATTCCTCCTTATTGAAAAAATAATCCAGTTGGCAATCCTATTCTTTTAGCAATATCTTCATAGGTAGCAGCTATAAAACCGCCAGATGCAACTAAACACACAATAAGAAGATTTATCCAATTCATAAGTTATGGTTATAAAAGAATTACTTATTAATCATTTTGGGTTCAATATGATTTTCATAAAGCCTATTCCAAAAATTACATTTTGGGTTTTTAGGTACTCCCTTCCCTACTGTATGAAAATCATATTTGCAGTTTTTGAGTAAATCAACTGCTATATTCCATGTTGCAAATGGATGGCAACTGCAATTTAAATTACCAAATTCATTATTTAAATCATTTATGAAATTAGACAACCTTAAATCTGAATTTTCTTCTTCACATAATGAAGCACATTTGAGAAATTTAATCATTTTGGCTGTATTTATTTTAAGATGAAGATTACGTACTTAAGCGTCTATGCTGGCATATTACTGTTTTATATCCACAACTTCCCAAACCAATCCCAAATGATAATATTATTGATAATCAATTATTTAAACCCCGTACGTTTTAAATAGCCAGTTGCGGCAATGTATATAATTTTAAAATTAATACTTACTTGCCTGTATTTGGCCTAATCTGTATTAATTATTTAATCCACTGTTTTTATGTGATCTTAAGCGTCTTATAACTGGTCGGTACCGAAGGTCAGACCGGTTATAAGATTTCATGGTTGTTACCTTTGTTGTAAATATGATACATTTCATCAGCAATAATATTCATGGTTGTTATTTTAAGGGATAAGTAGTTATCTTTTAGATCCAGTCTCAGCATCGTTCGGTACGTAAGGTTAGGGCTGTTTGGTCACCCGGTCGGCACCGAAGGTCAGACCGGTAAGCCTCTTTATACACGATCTTTTAACCGGTCTGACCTTCGGTACCGACCGGTTAAAAGACCTTCGGTACCGACTGGTTTTAAGACCTTTGTTATCAACCCATTAATAAAAATCATCCTTCAAAAATATTTTATTACTGATTTCTTCATCTATCATATTGTATGATTCACTTATAAAATTTGCTTTGTCATAACCAATCAATTGCCAAGCCAGCTTCTGGTCACATAAATTGCCATTTCTAAATCCTGCATAATCGTTAAATGAAGAATATGGCCAGTCTTCCAGTTTAGAAACCAATTTTGCTTTAATAGGGTTTTGATGAATATAATGAAAGGCTATGTAACCGTAATTACTATCTCCATCACTCATCCCTTTTGCTTTTGCCTTTTGCCTGAATAAAGAACCTGATCTGTTCTGTCTTTTATTGAAAGATTGAGCATAGCTACTTTGCAATAATCTAAAGCCATTTGATAATTCAGAGGTCTCTATGTTTCCAATTTTTTTGATAGAAGCACTATTTTCTGTAGCGTATATTTCAAAATGAAAATGATTCGGCATTAAACAATAGGCAAGAACTTTGCAATGCGGAAAAACAAAACGTCTAAAGAGTTGTAGAAACTCAATGTAATCTTTATCAGTTTTAAAGATGGCCTCCCGGTTGTTTCCCTGGTTGTAAATGTGATACATTTCATCAGCAATAATATTCATGCTTTTTATTTTGAGGGATTAGTAATTGCCTTTAAAATACGGTCAATCAGGATGAGGCTTCCAGGCTTACCGGTCGGTACCGAAGGTCAGACCGGTAAGCCTGGATGGTGGCTTACTGGTCGGCACCAAAGGTCAGACCGGTAAGCCTGTTTACATACGGTTTTATAACCGGTCTGACCTGCGGTACCGACCGGTTATAAAACCTACCCATCAATACACTTCATCATCTTCTATCAACCCAAGATTAATCAGCTTCATGCGTACCGCCCTTTCCCCACGGCCAAGTTCTATAGCCATTTCTTTAAGACTTTGGTGATTGTTAAACATTATTTCCAGCCGGTCTTCATCATCAATAATCCAGGGTTTGCCGCTGTTGGCAGGTTTGGAGCTGCTACTTTTGTTGCCACTCGTTGCTTTTGATTGATACTGACTATACAAATCCCAATCATCAAAAGATTGGTAGCTACCACGTTTGGAAGGCGATGGTGTAAGGGTTAATTCCTGCGCAAGCACAATGCTCTTCAACGGATTTATTTCCGGCGCCATGGTCAATTTGTTTTTTGCCCTGGTGGCAGCCACGTAGAGAATATTAATTTCTTCGGCGAGCCGGTTGGTATCGGCCTGAATAATTTTTTCGCCACCCATCTGGGCGATCATTTTGATTAATTTTTCTTCGGTAATAAAATCTTTCAAAAGGGTAACCTCGTCATACTCCATACCCTTGCAGCGGTGAACGGTACTAAAGATCATGTCCGCATCTTCCTTATTGGCCGTGTGATTACTCTTCAATTCACTGATGAGTCCGGGCAGACGATTGCCAAATTCCTTCACCACTTCTACTATAATACCAAGGCTGCCATCCTCTGTTTTTTCGATGTATTCCTCCAATTCTTTCATCGTCTTCATCGATGCAATCAACTTGTCTTTTATCATTGCAGGCTTGCTGTTGTAGAGGTTCAACACATCATACAACGAAGCCCCTTCATCCGCAAAAGTGTAGCTGTTGATATTGCCTTCAAAATAAATGTTTTTGATGAGTCCGCTTTGCCATTGCGCAATGGCATTTAGCAACAAGCCAAAATTGGTGCGGCCAATGGTAGCTTTTGAAAAAGCCGCATCAGTTGGTGTACCGGCGCCAATGATTTTTACCGCAGCCGGTTGTTGCAATATTTTTTTCATTGCCAGAATTTTATTGGCTACCAGCGCCACCTCATCATCAAAACGAAAACTATTGCTAAGATGGTACACCGGAAAATCGACCTGCTGCAAACTATTGATGGCATAGCGCCAGCCATAAATTTGCTGGTGCATATCGCCCACAATAATTTTAATGGCAGACTGCTGCAGAAATACTTCCAGCATAGCGGCGCTTGCATCCTGCCCCTCATCAAACAAAATATAATCGTAGGGCAATACAGGGTTGCTGAGTTGAAATTTTTTCAAATAAAAATCATGCGTAACGGCTATCTCTGCACGCTGCATTTTAGCCAGGGCCTCCCGGGTATATTTTTCAATAAGGGCGTAAAAATTATGAACAAATATTTTAGCCTTTGGGTCAGTAATTACATCACCATATTGCAGCTCCTGCACTTTGGTAGCCTTGCTATTGCAGAAATAGCCAATGAATTTATTTACATGATTGGCAATGATATAGTCTGTATGTTTTTCCCCGGTGTTGATGCCTAACATATCTACCCACTCATAGCTTTTATAACCCTGTATTACTTTGTAGAGGCTATGCCTGATTACATAATCAAAAGCCAGCGAATGAGCCGTTTCAACTTTTACATGTGAGATGCCAGCCTTTGCAAACTTTTGCTGCGCCTCGGTTTTAACGGTTTTGTTAAATGCCAGGTACAATATTCTGCTACCCGCAGGTCTGCTTTTGGCATACTCCACCAGGGTAGTAGTTTTGCCACTACCAGCCACGGCATTAATCACCAGGTTAAAATTGGTGCTAATAACGGCTTCCTGTTCGGGAGTGAGTTGCATGGCGTAAAGTTGAAACGAAATTTAATATAACCTTAAGAGCTAACTAAAAATGAACTTCAAAAATATGCAATTCAATAAAGCTATTGGGCACAATATCATAGGATGATTAAAAATATAAAAAGTAATATCAAGAAAACAGGTGAATCAAATTGGTATTATACAAAAAAAGGGTAAACCAGTATAAACCAGGAGGTCCAAATATCTATGTGTTCTATGTGCCTATGTAGTTCAAAAAAACATCAATAAAATAAATAACCTAAAAAGTTTTAAAAACCACTGCACTGTTTGAAAAAGTATGATATTGCACCCTACTTTTTATCCAAAGGAAATCAATGAAAAAATTACTTAAATACCTGTTAAGCACCATCCTAGTGTTGTTTGTATTGCTGAATGTGGTCACCGCCTTTCATGCTTACAAGTTTACCCACTTTTACGATGCTAACGAAGTTGCACAAAAGAAAAATGCGAATAAAGGCAAATGGGACATCACCAAAGACATACTATTTGGCATCAATGCTGTAAAGCGGCCCAACACCATTCAAGCCGATACTTCATTTGAAACCATCCAACTGGTTTCGGAAGACAAAACAAATATTGAAGGCTGGTATTTTAAAACAGATAGTTCGGTAAAAGGCACGGTGATAATGTTTCATGGACACGGAGGCTCCAAATCAGGTGTAGTGAATGAAGCCGCCGAATTTAGAAAAATGGGCTATCATACATTTTTGATCGACTTCAGAGCGCATGGCAATAGCGGTGGCAATACCTGCACCATTGGTTACGATGAGGCCGAAGAGGTGCAACTGTCATATAATTCTATAAAAGAAAAAGGAGAAAAAAATATTGTGCTTTGGGGTATATCCATGGGTGCTGCTGCTATTAGCAAGGCGATGAATGATTATCCATTACAACCCTCTAAAATAATTTTAGAAATGCCTTTTGGATCGATACTGGAAGCCGCTGAAGGAAGAATAAAAATGATGGGATTGCCGCCACAACCATTGGCAACCCTGATTACCTTTTGGGGTGGAGCGGAGCACGGCTTTTGGGCATTTAATATGAAGCCTTCTGAATACGCAAAAAAAATTGCGATCCCCACTTTATTGCAATGGGGTAAAAAAGATCCTCGTGTTTCCGAAAGTGAAACAAATTTAATTTACCAGCATCTTCCGGCTGTAAAAAAATTAGTTGTGTATGACAACTGCGGCCATGAATCACTTTGCAAAAAAGAAAATTTAAAGTGGGTAATGACAGTAAATAATTTTTTAACCAATTAATTTTGTTGATGAAGCACCCCAAAGAAATTTCAATACTTGATTTTACTTACACGCTTCCCGATGATCGCATCGCTGCTTTTCCTTTAGCTGAAAGAGATGATTCCAAATTATTGGTTTATCAGGGAGGTGTCTTGCAGGAAGACCAGTATAAAAACGTCGCCCGGTATTTACCTGCCAACAGTCTGCTGGTGTTTAACAATACCAGGGTGATACAAGCCAGGATATTGTTTCAAAAAGCTACCGGCGGTGTGATAGAAATTTTTTGTCTGGAGCCTTACGAAACGCTGAATGAATACAGCAGTATCATGAGCAAAACAGAAAAGCTGCGGTGGAAATGTATGATTGGCGGGGCCGGTAAATGGAAGGAAGGTTCGCTTACAAAAAAGCTAACGGTGCAGGGAAGGGAAGTAGAACTACGGGCAAGGTTGATTGAAAAATTACCAGATGCGTATGTAGTAGAACTCTCCTGGCAGCCAACTGATTTTACTTTTGCTGAAGTGATCGACCAGGCAGGCGATACACCACTGCCACCGTATATTAAAAGAAAAGCTGCGGCCTCCGACAAAGAGCGATACCAAACCATTTACGCAAAGCATGAAGGGTCTGTTGCAGCACCTACGGCCGGGCTACATTTTACCCCCGGCATTTTTACTTCGCTTGCAACGAAAGGTATTGGAGCAGAATATGTGACGTTGCATGTGGGTGCCGGTACATTTAAACCTGTAAAAGCAGCGGCGTTGGAAGACCACGAAATGCATGCTGAATGGATGGACGTAACTGTCGCCACAATTAGCGAATTGATTAAAAATGCGGGCAATATCATAGCTGTCGGTACTACTTCTTTGCGAACGCTGGAAAGCTTGTACTGGATGGGGGTGAAATGTTTATTGAATCCCAATTCTACAATAGAGATGCTGATGATTTACCAATGGGATGTATATGAAACACCATTGAGCGAAAGTAATTTTTCTTCAAATGAAGCTTTCGAAGGATTATTAAAGTGGATGGCTAAACATAACGGCGATCGCCTGCTCAGCGCCACCCAAATTTTAATAGCGCCCGGTTATCAGTACCGTGTTGTAAAGGCAATTATCACCAATTTTCACCAGCCACAATCTACCTTATTGCTGTTGGTAGCCGCAGCCATTGGCGATGATTGGCGGAAAGTATATGCCTATGCAATGGAGAATGATTTTCGGTTCCTAAGTTATGGAGATGGAAGTTTATTGTTCCTCAATCAAAACGATTTCTTAGGAGAAAAATAAAATGAGGTAGCTGGTAGAACGTATTGTTACAAATTGAGTGTGGACAACCTTTACGGCTGTATCGTAACCGGTGTTCCCACAGGTATAAAACTAAATAGATCCTTCATCTCCGTATATTTTACTGAAACACAGCCATCCGTCCAGTTGTAAAAATTATCTACCGTCCATTCTTCTTCGGGCCTGGTGGCGTGTATAGCGATGCCGTTGCCAATTCTTGCACTTTTCGGTAAGAGACCTTTTTGCTTACGTGCATTAAAACGTTGCACACTTTCCAGCGTAGGATAATCCAACAGTAACTCATACGACCATTTTGGATGGATCTTTTTTTGAATAACTTTAAAATGCCCATCCGGCGTTTTCTTGTCGCCCTCCCGCCATTTATCTCCTAAATCCTTGCTGCCAAACACAATTGGGTACGTGGCATACCAACCCTCTTCGTCATATACTTTTAATTCGTAATCACTTTTGTCGATGATGATATAGTAGGCATTTTCTTCTGATGGAGTTATTTTTTTTAAATGTCTGTTTGCGGGGGAATTAATGGCAGTTCGCTTCTTTTTATTACCGGTGGGCATAAATGCCATCAGGCCAAATAGAGTTGATAATGCGAATACGGGATAAAAGCGGGCCAATTTCATACCTGAGATTTTTTTGGATTACAATTCAAACGTTATGCCACCTATAAATATTATAAATTGTTTATTAACATTTGGTGTGTTTTAACAGAACGTAGTATTACGCAAACTTAATTTGAATCGGGTTATACAAATTTCTGTATCAAATTTTTTGATTGGTTCAATTACAACCAATGTGCCTTGTATTTAATTCTGTTGTAAGTGGCAGCATATACCATAAGGCATCTGTAAAAATGGTTGATTGTTTAATGTGATGTTCACTCAAAAAGTAGCTGGCTCAAATGTTCTGCTTACTTTTGTGGCCATGTTTAAAATTAAAAAGTCATTAGGCCAGCATTTTTTAAAGGATGATGTAGTTATTCAAAAAATTGTAGATGCATTAAAGCAAGATACATTTACCAATTTGTTAGAAGTTGGTCCGGGTGGAGGAGCACTTACAAAACACCTGATACAAATACCCGATATCCATTTTAAAGCAGTGGAGTTAGATGATGAAAAAACAGCTTACCTTTCTAAAACCTATCCATCCCTAAAAGGCAATATCATCAGTGAGAGTTTTTTGGATATTGATCCTCCATTTGATGCGCCATTTACCGTGATTGGTAATTTTCCCTACAATATTTCTACCCAGATTTTGTTTAAAGTATTGGATTGGAAAGACCAGGTTCCCGTAGTGATTGGTATGTTTCAAAAAGAAGTGGCAGAACGGGCCGCCTCCAAAGAAGGCAGCAAAGTGTATGGTGTATTGAGTGTTTTAATACAGGCTTTTTACGATGTGGAATATTTATTTGATGTAAGCAATCAAAGTTTTAATCCGCCACCCAAAGTACAAAGCGGCGTAATCCGGTTGAAACGAAGAACGACTGAGTTAACCGTAAAAAGCGAACGGGCATTTAAAGTATTGGTAAAAACTGCTTTTAACCAGCGCCGTAAAACCTTGCGCAATGCCGTAAAAAGTTTATTTACTCCAGAAGTATTAAAGGACGAGCTTTTCAATAAGCGTGCAGAAGTACTCAGTGTCGATGATTTTGCAGCACTAACTTTTAGAATGATTTAAAATAGCAGTAATGCGTGTATGTTGTTTATTGGTGATAGGTTCTTTATTTGTGTCTTGTTACACGCCAAGGTACATGTACAGTCCAGCGGCACAAAATATTCCTTTATTAATTGAAAAGGGCGATAGTAAATTATCCTCTGCCATCTCCACCAACCTATCAAAAAAATATACGGACAACAATTTGGTGAACGAAAGTAAAAACCGCGGCTTCGATTTGCAGGGCGCCTATGCAGTTACCAATCATTTTGGGATAGCAGCCAATTATTACCACCGAAACGAAAGTAATAACGGAAGTAAAGCAGTTGGCAGGCTGGATAGTACACAAATCAATTATAATCGGAAATTGACAGAACTGGCAGTTGGCTATTTTACTTCCTTAGATCAGCGTAAACTCGTGATGTTTCAAATTTTTGGCGGCATTGGCAAAGGCCGGTTTAGTTTTACCGACATAGGTAAAGACCGCAATGGTATTGACTATGATAGAAACCACCGGATAACGGTTACCAAGTTTTATTTACAGCCAGCCATTATGCTGCAAACCCAAGGTAATTTTGCCGCTTCCTTTTCTAACCGTTTTAGTTTTTTAAAGTTTGGAAATATTAAAACCAATTATACGGCTACGGAGCTATACAATTATCAATTAGACAGCCTCACTTATGGCACCCACAATTTTTGGGAGCCTGCCTTTACTAATTCATTTGGCTTTAAAGGATTGGAAGGTATATTGTTTGAATACCAGATTTGTACTTCCATTTTAGTAAGTGAACGATACATTAACCACCGCAGTGTTAACTTTTCTTTCGCTCTTATCCTCGATCTGCCTAAACTACTCACACGAAAAAAAGGGATGTACAAAAACTAACGGACGTATTTAAAGTTGTTGCAGCACTAGACAGGCGTGCCAACCTTTTTTTAAGTTTTTTAGTAGAAACAACCTGCGCAAGGTTGGCAATCCTTCCGACAGTTTTAAAAGCACAAAAACTAACAACTGTTAACTTTTAAGTAGCTTTCTTTGTAATTTGCAGCACGATTGTTTTGTTTCACACTTCATAAAAAGGGTTCCTTCCGATAGCATTCGGGAGGAATGTTGTACAAAGAAATCGTTAGTTGTTAGCTGACACAATAATGCCAGGTTGCTTTTAAAAGCTGGTAAAATAATCAGTACCGAAATACATCACAGCATCTTTAGTGTTTAAATTTTAAAATCATTTATGAATTCTACACCCATGCATAAAGTCAGGATCGTAACTGCCGCAGCCTTGTTCGACGGGCATGATGCCGCCATCAATATCATGCGTCGCATATTGCAGTCGAAGGGCGCAGAAATCATCCACCTTGGCCACAACCGCAGTGTGCATGAAATAGTAGAATGTGCCATAGAGGAAGATGCACAGGGCATCGCCATCACCAGCTACCAGGGCGGACATGTTGAATTCTTCAAATACATGAAAGACCTTCTGGATGAAAGTGGTTGTGGACACATTAAAATATTTGGAGGTGGCGGCGGCACAATTTTGCCTGCAGAAATAGAAGAATTGCATCAATACGGAATTGAAAGAATTTATAGTCCCGATGATGGCAGAAAAATGGGTTTGGAAGGGATGATTGAGGATGTGATGGAAAGGGCAGCCCCCCTGCCCCCCGAAGGGGGGTTCCTGGACTCTGATAAAGCGAACGATTTTTCAAATGGGGAAGATCGTGACATCAAGAAAAACCCAAAGGGAATAAATGTGTCAGAGGCTGATAAAGCGATTCAATCTCACCCGAACGTATCAGAAGCAGAAACCAACGAATTAAAAGACTCCAAAAACCCCCCTTCGGGGGGCAGGGGGGCTTTCCCCCTGGGCGAAAGACACGACATAAAAAAAATAGCCAAAGCCATCACCCTCGCAGAAAACGGGCAAGATTTTTCAACCCTACTTTCCGAATTAAAAGAAGAGACTAACAAATTAAATGTCTCCCAGAACCCCCCTTCGGGGGGCTGGGGGGCCGTCCTCGGCATCACCGGAACCGGTGGCGCCGGCAAATCTTCCGTAACCGATGAAATTGTTCGCCGTTTTTTAAATACCTATACAGATAAAACCATTGCCGTAATATCGGTAGATCCCAGTAAGAAAAAAACCGGTGGTGCATTGCTGGGCGACCGGATCCGAATGAATGCCATCTCTTCGCCCCGGGCCTACATGCGCAGCCTTGCTACCCGTGAAAGCGATAAGGCGCTGAGCCAGTATGTACAGGAGGCCATTGATATTTGTAAGGCGGCCGGTTACGATTTTATCATTGTAGAAAGCGCTGGTGTGGGACAAAGTGATGCATCCATTTTGGACTATGTAGATGTAAGCATGTATGTGATGACACCCGAATATGGCGCTGCTTCGCAACTCGAAAAAATCAATATGCTGGATTATGCGGATGTGGTATGCGTAAACAAATTTGATAAAGCAGGAGCATTGGATGCATTGCATGATGTACGCAAACAATACAAACGCAATTACGGTTTATGGGATACCAAAGATGAGGAACTGCCCATTGTTGGTACCATCGCCGCCCAGTTCAATGATGCCGGAGTCAACGAATTATTTGAATGGCTGATGGAGAGCGTAGCAGCGAAAACAGGAGTGCAATTTGGCAACGAAATTCCGCATCATGTACATACAAAAAATACTACCAGTCAATCGACGATTATACCGGCTAAACGAGTGCGTTACCTTGCTGAAATAGCCGAGGAGATTGAGAAGTACAACAAGCTTGGGGAGGAGCAGGCTGCGATTGCCAGTAAACTTTACCAGTTAAATGGAACCATTGAAATACTGACCGATAAAAAGCAAACAGCAACTGAGATAGAACCTGCGATGGAAGCGTTAACGGCTGCCCGGATAAAACTGGAAAAGCAATTGTTTCCGGTTTGTAAAAAACTGGTGGATGAGTGGGAGCAAACAAAATCCCGTTACCAAAAGGAGTTTTTTGAATACGATGTAAGGGGCAGGATCATCAAACAACCGCTGTATTTTGAATCCTTATCCCATACAAGTATTCCCAAAATTGCTGTGCCGCGTTTTAAAGACTGGGGCGATATTTTACGCTGGCGCATACAGGAAAACTTTCCGGGCAAATTTCCCTACACCGCAGGGGTATTTCCGCTAAAAAGAGTAGAGGAAGATCCGACCCGGATGTTTGCCGGCGAAGGTGGACCGGAAAGAACCAACCGACGCTTTCACTATGTAAGTTTGGGGCAGCCTGCGAAGCGCCTCAGCACTGCATTTGACAGTGTAACCCTGTATGGGGAAGACCCGGCACCACGCCCGGATATTTATGGCAAAGTGGGCAACAGTGGCGTAAGCATTGCCACAGTTGATGATGCCAAAAAGCTTTACAGTGGCTTCGATCTCTGCGATCCAAAAACATCGGTTAGTATGACCATCAACGGACCGGCACCTATGCTGCTGGCATTTTTTATGAATGCCGCCATTGATCAGCAATGTGAAAAATACATCCTTGAAAATAATTTAAGAGAGGAAGTCAATCAGATTATTGAGGCAAAATATGATATTGAGAGTTTGCCGAAATACAAAGCCTCCCCCAACCCCTCCGAAGGAGGGGCTTTAGAAGACTCCAACAAATTGAGTCTCTTTTTAAATAGCGGGACCGTTGGCTTACCCGATGGTAATGATGGGTTGGGATTGCGATTATTGGGTTTGAGCGGATCGGATGTGTTGCCTCCGGAAGTGTATGCGCAAATAAAAGCAAAAGCACTTTCAACGGTAAGAGGAACGGTGCAGGCGGATATTTTAAAAGAAGACCAGGCACAAAATACCTGTATTTTTTCAACCGAATTTGCGTTGAAATTAATGGGTGATGTGCAGGAGTATTTCATTGATCATTCGATTCAAAATTTTTACAGCGTAAGCATCAGCGGCTATCATATTGCAGAGGCAGGCGCTAACCCTATTTCTCAGTTGGCATTTACGCTGGCCAATGGCTTTACCTACATCGAATATTATTTAAGCCGCGGCATGAACATCGATGATTTTGCCCCCAACCTTTCCTTCTTTTTTAGCAATGGAATGGATCCGGAATATAGCGTGATTGGCAGGGTGGCACGCCGCATTTGGGCCAAGGCCATGAAACATAAATACAACGCCAACAGCCGCAGTCAGAAGCTGAAATACCATATTCAAACCAGCGGCAGAAGTTTGCATGCACAGGAAATTGATTTCAATGATATCCGCACCACGCTGCAGGCGTTGTATGCCATTTACGACAACTGCAATTCTTTACATACCAATGCTTATGATGAAGCCATCACCACGCCAACGGAGGAGAGTGTTCGCCGGGCAATGGCCATCCAGTTAATCATCAACCGGGAGCTGGGTACCGCTAAAAATGAAAATCCTAACCAGGGCTCATTTTTAATTGAAGAATTGACCGATTTGGTAGAAGCTGCTGTGATGAATGAATTCAATCGGCTCTCGGAAAGAGGCGGGGTGTTGGGGGCAATGGAGCGCATGTACCAGCGCAATAAAATACAGGAAGAAAGTTTGTATTACGAAACACTCAAACATACCGGTGAATTCCCCATCGTAGGCGTTAACACTTTCCTGAATAGCAAAGGCAGTCCAACGATTTTGCCCACCGAAGTAATCCGCAGTACCACCGCCGAAAAGGAATTTCAGATCACCACGTTGCAGGCATTTCATCAGCGGCACCAGGGTCAATCTGCCGTGATGCTTGCCCGGTTGCAACAGGTAGCTATCGACAATGGCAATTTGTTTGAAGAGCTGATGGAAACGGTGAAGTATTGTTCACTGGGTCAAATCACCAATGCATTGTATGCGGTGGGTGGGCAGTACCGGCGGAATATGTAAGG
Source organism: Ferruginibacter sp. (assembly GCA_041740215.1). Classification (GTDB taxonomy): domain Bacteria; phylum Bacteroidota; class Bacteroidia; order Chitinophagales; family Chitinophagaceae; genus Ferruginibacter. The sequence goes on along the minus strand of JBGSMI010000258.1, from coordinate 1,289 downwards.
GGCGGGTTCGGAAAGTTAATTTGCTGCCAGCCTGGTGGGCTGGAAAATTGATTGAGCGTAACATAGAATAATCTGGGTGCCACACAATGCGCTTTGGTTTGCCGTGTTTGCTTCCTTACAGCTCAACAAATGCGCTGCTAATTGCCTGTTGAAATGGGGATACACGGCCAGGCTTTGGTCAGCAAAGAATAGCTGAAAGCCCACTTTAATATCTTTTTAATGCGGGTCTTTTTCGTGGGGAGTAGTGAGGATTTTTTTGAATGGTTATCGACTGGCATTTTTGGAACCGTAAACCTTTTCTATAAGTCCTGTCAAATAGCCGCTACAAATTATTGTCTCTGAATTTCGTTTTTTAACGTGATTAATAATTGTCTGCGTCGCTGCATCAGTTTTAAATGAGCGTTTCGATAACATTTCAAAGCCGCTTATTGCATAAGCTTGTGTCTCGATACAAATACTTTGCAGCATTTTAGTCAGCTCACTAATGTTTTTATTGTCAACAAGTTTTTCAATGTAAATCCCATCTCTAGTTTTTGAAGAACCCATGCCACAATAAAAAGCAAAAACTTGATATTTTGAAATTTCGCTTGTCAGGTCTGAAATTGATTTGTTAGAATAATAGAATTTATTTCTTAAAGTGAGGTTATCAAAATTCAACGCCGACTTCGCATTAAAGTATTTTGTCGTAGTATCTATTTCCGCAGGATTGTGATAATCTTTAATAGCTTTTACAAATATGCTGTCGTTTCTTTTTAGCAAATTAATTTGATACCGCTGAAAATTTAGTTCAATATTAATTCTTTGGTGTTTGTAACCAAAATCTATGTCCCTTTCAAAATATGTGCTAAGGCTGCTTCTTGATGGAATAAATTTAGATTTTAAGTTATCAAGTTTAGCATAGAGTTTTGTGGCAGAATTTTCTGTCATTACAATACTGTCCGCTAGTTTGAAGAATACTTTTACTTCTTGTCCAGATGACTGCAGGAAAACGAGTAAAAAAAATATCAGTATGTTTAAACGTAGAGTTGTTGTCTCGCCCTGAAATAAGTTGACCATTTTTGGGTGATTAAAATTTGGTTCAAGTTTTTTTTTCACAGTATCAACATGCTTGTCTTTTGCTGTGCTGCTGTTTTTTATCTAGCTAATATGCCAGGTGTCGGTCAACAAAAAATAACCGCAAGCCCCCGTTACTATCTTTTTAATGCGGGCGTTTTTGTGGGGAGTGGTGGGTACTCTCCTGAATGTTGTACGCTGCTTTATTGTCTGGCTTTAATATTTTTTATAATTTT
>JBGSMI010000256.1:0-6930 GCA_041740215.1 Ferruginibacter sp. | reverse complement strand
CTTTATCAAAAACCTGTTAATCCACTTTCCCGGACTGGAAAGCAACACCCCCTTCCTGCATGATCTGAAAAAATTTGTCCATACCACTCCACGTCTTCCCGGAAGCGACAAACATTTTGCGTGGAAACCGGTGCATGCGCTTAACCTCCTGCCCTCCCAATCCCGCGAAGAGATCATCCACCAACTTTCAGATCTCCGAATCCAGCATCCGGCATCCAGTATCCAGCATCCAGCATCCAGTATCCAGCATCCAGCATCCAGTATCCAGCATCCAGTATCCAGCACCTAAATCAACTTCTTCACCTCAAAATGAATCGCATCCAATACAATGCTGCTTAGCTCTGCATCTTTATTAGAGCTGTATTCCAGAATCAGTTTGCTCAGTTCAACTGCATTGGAATTTGGCGGTATCGCTGCCGCCAACTGGTTGATGATAAAAACATTTTGTTCCTTCATATTCGTCACCGCTTTCCAAACCTCGGGGTTGATGTATATCTGTTGGGTGATATTGTGTTCATATTCTGTGCGGATGGTCTCTACCAATCCAGCTTGTAATTCAGCCGTACTAAAATTAGCAGAATGCATCCGGGTAACCAGATTTTTTAATGAGATCCGGTCCGCCAATAAGGTAAGCCGTTCGTAGGCTTGTAGTGGTAAGAGGCCATTGCCCGCAGGAACGCTGGCAGGTTGTTTGGAATTGATGGCAGTTTTTAACTGACGCAGTTCAGTCATCAAATAAAACAGCAAGCCAAAGATGATTACGGTTAACATTCCCTGTATTTCAGGAAACCCAACATCAAATAACAACATATTTTTTTTTACAAAAGTAAGGCAAACAATGCCGAATAATTTCCTTCTTTCGAAAAAGCGGCAGGGTGCCTGATTTTAAATTGTGTTTACCTTTGCACAAATAATTTAAGATATGGAAACAGCAATATCAACACCGGTAATTTTAACACAAAGTGCCATTGAGGAGATCAAAAGACTGATGATTGAACCAGCCTTTGATACAAAAAATTTGTTACGGGTAGGGGTAAAAGGAGGTGGCTGTAGCGGGATGACTTATGTGCTTGGATTTGATGCCCCCACAGAAAAAGATGAACATTTTGAAATAGCGGGTATTCCCTGTATCATGGAAAAATCGCATGGGATTTATTTAATGGGGATGGAAGTAGACTGGCAGGGTGGATTAAATTCCAGGGGATTTACTTTTAAAAATCCTAATGCAAGTACTACCTGTGGATGCGGAACTTCCTTCGCCGTGTAGGGCATAAGCTTTACAATTGTGTTTGTTGATTTTGTTGATTTGAGTTTGTGTTGTGGAATGCTTGTTTGATTTTTTTATATTTTTAAAAGGCCTGTTCATTGTTGAACGGGCTTTTGTTTTTAAGGAAAGCAACCATTTTTAGCAGCTTTTATCAGTCCGGGGCTTCCAATTAAAGAATACATCCTTTCGGAAATTTGATATTGAATACTGTATTAAAACAAGTTACTAGTGTTAAGTTAAGTGTGAATGGTGAAAGGAAAAATATTGACAATTGACCATTCACCATCCGATAGCTATCGGATCACAAATCGATCCGTCATTTTATATTTAACATAGCACTAGTGGTATGAAATAAGTTAACTCAATAATTTCAAGCAATCGGGTTCGTACTTCACTAATATAAATAATTGCAATACTCATCGCAGATACCCTCACATAAAAAAATCCCGTTCATTTTTTGAACGGGATCGTATAAAAGCATATAAGTTGTTATTGCAAAACCTATGCTTTATGTGCAACTACCTTGTCAGTTTTCACAACAGGCTTGTCACTGCTGATCAGTTCTGCTTCACCCAATGGTTTGTCTTTTGCAAAGTCAACCAATATTGGAGCAGCTACAAAAATAGAAGAGTAGGTACCGGTAATAACACCAATCAACATCGCAAATGCAAAGCCTCTCGTAACCTCACCACCAAAGATGAATAAGATCAGCAGGGTTAAAAATACAGTAAGAGAAGTCATTACGGTGCGACTCAATGTATCATTGATGGCTTTGTTGATTATGGTTTCTTTTTCAATTGCCTTGGATCCTTTGCTGTACTCACGTATACGATCGAATACAATTACCGTATCATTCATACTAAAACCGATTACGGTTAAAATTGCTGCAATAAAATGCTGATCGATTTCCAGCGGGAAGGGTACTATGTTTTTCATAAATGAGAATACTGCCAGCATCACCAACACATCATGAAACAATGCTACGATGGTTCCAAGAGAGTATCTCCAGTCACGGAAACGAATAAATATATAAATAAAAATGGCCATTAATCCAAAGAAGATCGCCTTAATGGCGCCCGCTTTCAAATCGGTTGAAATAGTAGGCTGAATCGTTTGTGAACTCTGGATACTGTTTTTAGCGAAATCTGCGTAGGTAATATTTGGCAACACTTTCTTCAAACCTTCGTAGAGTTGGATCTGAACCGAGTCGTCTACATTATCCCGTCCAATTAAATAGGAGGTAGTAATGTTTAGATGCTTATTATCGCCGACTGTTTTAATAATTGGGAAATCACCTTTTAAGGCTGTACGCAAATCTTCCTGCACCATTTCATTGGTTACAGTTTGAGGAAACTCTATTGTATAACTGCGTCCTCCCTTAAATTCAACACCATAATGAAATCCATTGAAATAGGAGCCCAACCCCAATAATAAAACACCGATAGAAATACCGTAAGCCACTTTTCTGTATTTCACAAACTCATATTTAGCATGCTTGAATACACGCTTGGATACGTTGGTGAAATAATTAAAGTGACGGTTTTTGTTGGTATAAAAGTCAGTAATAAGTCTTGATATCAGGATACCGCAAAACAAAGACAACAGTATACCGATAATCTGTGTAGTAGCAAAACCAAGTATCGGCCCTAAACCAAAGTACGCTAAAATTATGGCGGTTAGTAAGGTAGTAACGTGAGCATCAATTACTGGTGCCAGTGAACGTCTGTAACCATCGTTCACCGCCAGCGGGTAAGATTTACCCTTTGTGAGTTCCTCTTTGATTCTTTCAAATATGATTACGTTGGTGTCTACCGCCATACCGATGGTTAACACCAAACCAGCAATACCGGCAGCCGTCAGGGTAAAGCCCATTGCGCTCAATACACCAATGGTAAACAGCAGGTTCAATATCAGTGAGATATTGGCCACCCAGCCACCATTGTTATAATATACCAGCATCAAACCAAAAATAACCAGGAAGGCAATACCAAAGGCCATCATACCACCGTTAACAGCAGCTTTACCAAGGGTAGGACCAACAATTTGCTCAGCAACAATTTTTGCAGGTGCATTCGTTTTACCAGATTTCAATATATTGGCCAAATCCTGTGCTTCTTCAGTAGTGAAACTACCAGAGATTTCAGAGCTTCCGCCTTCAATTGCTCCATTTACATTGGGAGCAGAATAAACAATATCATCCAGCACAATCGCCAAAGGACGGTTGGTATTATCTGCTGTCATCCTTGCCCACGTTTTGGCACCGGTTGGCGTCATTTGCATTTTAATAGAAGGACGGCCCCTATCATCAAAACTTTGACTGGATTCTTCCACACCTTCACCTTCTAATTTTGCTTTATCCGATCCGGGAATGGTTTTGATTGCATATAAAGGATAATAACGGGCTCCGGTTTTAACAACCTTTTCTTCAACACCGAACATAAATTTAACATCGGCTGGCAGATTATTTTTCACAGCTTCCAGATTCATGTACGAATTGAATACACCAGTATCTTTCAGGGCAACACTTCCGATTGGGGCACTAAATACAGTTCTGCCTGTCTTGGGATCTTGTTGACCATCAATCGGGTTGATTACTTTAAAAAATGCATTTTGATTGGCGGCCATTTTTACGGAATCCACTACACTCTTTTGCGTAGAATCAGTAGCACTGATGCCGCTGAGATAATCGCTCACCGCTTTATCTGCGTTTTGTAAGGCACCGCCTATTTCGCTAATATTGTACACTTCCCAAAATTGGAGATTGGCACTTGCCTGCAATAATTTGCGAACCCTTTCTTTATCAGTAATTCCAGCCAGTTCTACGTTGATCACACCACGATTTTCATCCAGGTTGATGGTAGGACTTGCCAAACCAAATTTATCAATACGCTTTACTAATATTTTGTAAGTTTCATTTATGGCACCTTTGGCAGTAGTACGAATCTGGTCAAGGGCTTTGTCATCGCTGTCGGTAATCTTAATTGATTTACCAGCTCCGGCGAATAAAGAAGTCAATTTCGCAGTAGGATTTTGTTCTTTATATGCAGCGGCAAACAAGGTGATATAATCGGTCGTGTTATTGATCTTTTGAACATTCGCAGTTTGAATGGCTTTTAACAAGGTCGGATCTTTGGGATTGTTACTCATCGATTTTAGTAATCCTTCCAGACTCACATCCATCGTTACACTCATTCCACCCTGTAAATCCAACCCAAGTTTCAGTTCATTTTCTTTACATTTTTGGTACGTAGTTCCTACCAAAGGATAAATGCTTTTGTCTCTTGTGCTGTCTAGCATCCGCTGCATCCTGTTTTTTACCAGCAGGTCTTTGTCCTCGCCTTTAATACCAGGGAATTGGGATTTTACTTGTTTTTCTGCCTGTGCTTTTACCTTGCCTTCATAACTGCGTATCACCCAGGTATAGGAAAGCTCCCACAGAGAGATAAAAATTAAAGCAATGGCGAAAAACCAAACTAAGCCTTTCAATTTCATAATTGGTTACTTTTAATAGCTACTTTGTTAAATTTTTAGAAGTGCGCAAAGATAGGGGAAAAACTCTTTGAAGATGTAGGCAGCTTATTTTAGATTTTTCGGCACTTTTGCAGTGAAAAATGAATAAATATGTACAATAAAAAATGGCTTAGTCTATCTATCTGTCTCTCAATGGCTTTTTCTTCCTCATGCAGCCAAACCAAAATATTGCCTGTTCCGGTAGTAGACACGCTGGTGGTACCAGTTGAAACGGTGCCGGTTGACAATACCAGAACGGATGTTTTTCTTGAAGATTTATTAAAACAATATCCGCAATATTTTGACAGTATTTTAAAAATGCGTAAGGGTTGGAATGTACAATTTATTTATACACAGGTGGATAAAGGAGCCAATGGCATTCCCGCTTTAAAAAATTATTATTTCAACCTAAATGCTGCCAATTATTTTTATCCTGCTTCTACCGTAAAGTTTCCGGTGAGTATGCTGGCCCTGCAAAAGCTACATGAATTGAACCTGTTTGGGCTGGATAAAAACAGCACTATGATTACCGAACACGCTTTTAGCGGACAAACACCTGTGTACAATGATCCGACTTCGCCTAATGGTAAGCCATCCATCGCCCAATACGTCAAAAAGATATTGATGGTAAGCGATAATGATGCCTACAACAGGTTATATGAATTTCTGGGGCAGGAGTATATCAATGAACAATTGCACCAAAAAGGATATGGTGATGTCCAGTTGTTGCACCGGCTAAGCATTCCGCTTTCCGCAGCAGAGAACCGGCACACCAACCCGGTAAAACTATACGATGCTATCGGGGGTCTCGTTTATGAAAAGCCTGCACAAAATAATACCGCTCAATACCAGCAACGCACTGATTCATTGGGCAAGGGGTTTTATGATGGAGATTCAGTTATAAACAGGCCCATGGATTTTTCTAATAAAAATCGCCTCAGTTTAGAAGACCTGCATACGATGTTGGTTAGCCTTATTTTTCCAAATAAAGTACATGCTTCGCAACGATTCAATATCACTTCAGAAGACCGGCAGTTTTTATTAAAATACATGAGCCAGTTGCCCACTGAAAGTACTTTTCCGCCATATTCAGCCGATACTGCAGCCTATTGGCCGGCCTACTGCAAGTTCTTGTTGTTTGGATCTGAAAAAGGAACACTGCCTAAAAATATCCGCAGTTTTAATAAAGTAGGCGATGCATATGGACAGTTAATAGATGTAGCCTACATCGTAGACCTTGAAAAAAACATCGAGTTCTTTTTATCAGCCACCATTTATTGCAACTCAGACGGTATTCTAAATGATGACCAGTACGATTATGAAACCATTGGTTTTCCGTTCATGAAGCATCTGGGTCAAGTGATTTATGATCATGAGGTAAAAAGAAATCGGGCTCACCAACCAGTGTTGAAGGAATTGATTTTTCAATACGATAAACCGCAACTGCCTGAAGGGGAGTAGCCAAATACCCCCATCCACCCCGATCCACCCCGATTCACCCCCATCCCCTGAAGGGGTGTTTAAATGCAGGCTGTAATAAATTGGGAAAGATTCCGGCCATGTCGCTGCATCGTTTGTTTTTTTAAAGAAGTAAGTCCTACATATAAACTGCAAGGCTTTAATTTTAATAGCCGTAGGTGCAACCCATGGTTGATGATATTGTTGTGTACCACCCCCGAGGGGTTGAACGTTATGGGTGCAATATATATATTCTGATTAATTTGATTCGTCCATTGGGTATGTGATCCTGTTTTACATTTGGATGATAAATTAGATCACCCGTTAAAAAAAGGGGATGTGAACGTTCAACGCCTTTCGGGATTGGTTTTAATTGTCTTTATATCATGGGTTTCACCCATGGTTATTCAAATTCAACCCCTTTGGGGTTATGAGGGAATGGTATGTAAAATGCAGGTGTTGCAAGCCAGTGGCTCCAATTTATTAACGACACATCCAACGTTGAAATGAGTAATATCGGCGTAGGTTGAATTCATTGGTGATTTAGCGCAAAGCCTGAAAGGCTTTAATTTTAATGGCCATTAGGTGCAACCCATGGTTGATGATATTGTTGTGTACCACCCCCGAGGGGTTGAATGTTATGGGTGCAATATATATATTCTGATTAATTTGATTCGTCCATTGGGTATGTGATC
>JBGSMI010000223.1:0-5935 GCA_041740215.1 Ferruginibacter sp. | reverse complement strand
ACAAAGGGAGTGCTTTAAAAGATTGTTGATGGTTGATGGTTGATTGTTGATTGTTGATTGTTGATTGTTGATGGTTGATGGTTGGTTGTTGATGGTTGATGGTTGGTGGTTGATTGTTGATTGTTGATGGTTGATGGTTGGTTGTTGAGGGTTGATTGTTGATGGTTGATTGTTGATGGTTGGTTGTTGATGGTTGATTTTTGATTGTTGATTGTTGATGGTTGGTTGTTGATGGTTGATTGTTGATTGTTGATTGTTGATGGTTGATTGTTGATGGTTGATGGTTGGGGGTTAATGGTTGATTGTTTGTTTACTTTTAAAAGAGCCATTTTTTTTATAATTCAATTTCTTAAACGGTGAATATTACGAATCAATAAATTAGTTGTCAAAGTCGAACAACTCCAACAATGAACAATCAACCATGAATTTGTTAAGATGATAGCAATAATAAAATACAATGCAGGCAATGTTCAAAGTGTGCAATATGCTTTGCAGCGTCTTGGCGTAGAATCAGTGGTTACAGATGATGTTACTTTAATTCATTCCGCTGATAAAGTTATCTTTCCAGGTGTTGGACATGCATCACCGGCCATGCAGTATTTAAGGGAAAGAGGATTGGATAATGTGATCATTTCTTTGAAACAGCCTGTACTAGGAATTTGTTTGGGTCTGCAGTTAATGTGCAAACATTCAGAAGAAGGCAATACTGATTGCCTGGGAATATTTGATGAAGAAGTTAAACTGTTTCCAGCTTCACCTGCGCAAGAAAAAATCCCGCAAATAGGCTGGAACAATGTGTACAATTACAAGTCGGTATTGTTTGATGGTTTAAATGATAATGCTTTTGTTTATACGGTACACAGCTACTACGCTGCCCTGGGAAAGGAGACGATTGCAACCACAGATTATATCCTTCCCTACAGCGCAGCCTTGGAAAAGGAAAATTTTTATGCCGTACAATTTCACCCGGAAAAATCCGGTACTATTGGAGAAACAATTTTAAAAAACTTTATCAATCTGCCATGATCATCATCCCGGCCATCGACATTATTAATGGTAAATGTGTTCGCCTCACCAGAGGGGATTATAATCAAAAAATTGTTTACAATGATAACCCGGTTGAGGTAGCAAAGCAATTTGAAGCTGCCGGTATAGAGCGGCTGCACATTGTAGATCTGGATGGAGCAAAGGCAGGCAGTATTGTAAATTTGAAAGTGTTGAAAGAAGTGGCCGCTGCAACTGGTTTAGTAATTGATTTTGGTGGAGGTGTTAAGACAATCACTGATGTGAGCAATATATTTGATGCTGGTGCGGCCATGGTTACCATTGGCAGTCTAGCCGTAAAACAGCCGGAGATATTGGAAGAATGGTTGATGGAATTTGGCAATGATAAATTTTTAATTGGTGCGGATGTACTGGATGGTAGTATAAAAATCAGCGGTTGGCTGGAAGATGGTGGCATCAATATTTTTGATTTTATTGGAAGGATGTTGAGTCTGGGTGTGACCAATATTTTTTGTACCGATATTTCAAAAGATGGCGCAATGGAAGGTCCTTCTGTTGAACTATATAAAAAAATAATTGAAGATTATCCGGAAGTAAATTTAATTGCAAGCGGTGGAGTCAGCAATCTGGAAGATGTGTTGGCTTTAAATGAAATCGGTTGCAAAGGAGCCATCATTGGCAAAGCAATTTACGAAGGCTTGGTACCACTGAATCCGCTAAAGGATACATCCGAAGAATACAAATATTTTAATTGATTTTAAGCATTCAATTGTTTATTTAAAATGAATACAACCGCAATAAATATTGACAGTATCAATGAAGCTGAGTTTAAGCAAGCTGGGGTACGTGGCCTTACAAAACGCATCATCCCTTGTTTGGATATCCGGGATGGCAGAACAGTAAAAGGAATCAATTTCGAAGACATACGGGATGCCGGTGACCCGGTGGAACTGGCCATTATTTATTCGCAGAAAGGAGCGGATGAATTGGTTTTTTTAGACATCACTGCCACCATTGAAAAAAGAAAAACCCTCGTTGAACTGGTAAAGCGAATTGCTGCCAACATCAACATTCCATTTACCGTAGGTGGTGGCATCAGCTCGGTAGAAGATGTGGCATTGCTGCTGCAAAACGGAGCTGATAAAGTTTCTGTAAATACGTCTGCATTTAAAAATCCGGATTTAATTAAACAATTGAGCAGCGAATTTGGCAGCCAGTGTGTGGTATTGGCCATCGATACCAAAAAGGAAGCAGACGGGGAGTGGTATGTTTACCTAAATGGTGGAAGAACAAAAACGGATGTTAAAACAACCGACTGGGCAAGACAGTCAGTAGATTTGGGAGCAGGTGAAATATTGCTTACATCGATGAACAACGACGGAACAAAGAATGGTTTTGCTTTGGATATTACGGCAACGCTTTCCAATACGCTACCCGTTCCTGTGATCGCATCCGGTGGCGCAGGTACGAAGGGACATTTTAAAGATGTATTTGAAAACGCCCATGCAGATGCCGCCCTTGCAGCCAGTATTTTTCATTACAAGGAAATAGAAATTCCTGCGTTGAAAAAATACTTAGCAGAACAGCAAATAAGCGTACGGTTATAAGTATGAATATTCCATTGATTCCCCTTGCAGCAATTGTTGCAATCATGGTATTTGCTTACATACGAAACAGACATACAACCAGGAATGATGAAAGAAGGGAACACCTGAAACAGAAGCAGGATGAACTCATTGAAAGATTACAAATTAAAAATTTACCAATAGAAAAAAATACAGATAATGAAAGTTGATTTTGAGAAATATGCAGACGGATTGGTGCCAGCCATCATACAGGATGAAGTAACAAGAAAAGTGTTGATGTTGGGTTTTATGAATGAGGCTGCATTGGCTAAAACGCAGGAACTACAAAAAGTAACTTTCTTTAGCCGAAGCAAAAACAGGTTATGGACAAAGGGAGAGGAGAGTGGTAATTTTTTATTGCTAAAAGATATCAAATCAGATTGTGATAATGATACACTGTTGATAAAAGTTTATCCCGTTGGTCCGGTTTGTCATACTGGTGCCGATACCTGCTGGGCAGAAAAAAATACGAATGATAATTTCTTATTTCAACTGGAGGAGATCATCAGGGATAGAAAAAATAATCCTTCAGATAAATCGTACACCAGTTCGCTTTTTGAAAAAGGGATCAATAAAATTGCGCAAAAAGTAGGAGAGGAGGCCGTGGAATTGGTGATTGAAGCAAAAGATAATGACGCGGATTTATTTAAAAATGAAGCCGCCGATTTGATGTTTCACTACCTGATATTGTTGCAGGCAAAAGGGCACACCCTCAGTGAAATACAGGATGTTCTAATCAGCCGGCATCAAAAAAAAGTTCAATAGAAATAACCGATTTATATAATATTCGGGATGGGGTATGAAAAAATTCTATAATTGAACAACGCTGTAAGTAGTGGAATGTTGAAATTTAAAAACGACAACAGTATCATTAAGAGAAGAATTACAGATTGGTGAGGTTCACAAATTAAAACCGCATACAAAAGCTCGAAGGGCTTTAATTTGAGTAGCCTTGGTTGAAACCCATGGTTAGGCGAAAATTTATTCAACAACCCCAACGGGGTTGAACATAAACGGAATTGAATCAATCAAGGTGGTGGCAGCGAAAACATAAAATGTCATCAAAGGAATTGATTAGGTGCTATTAAAATTAAACCCTTGCTTCATTTTAAGCTACGATTTTAATGTCAGCAAAATCAACAGTGCTGAATTTCAAACTCTACGGAACTTATAAACAGAAAGAAGAATCTCCATAAAAAACGGTTCATGCTCACCAGGAGTACCAGGGTCTTCAGCATTTTTACATCAGCTTTCTTTTTTGCGCCGCATATTCATCCTGGGTAATGGCTCCTTTTTGCAACAACTCAAATAATTTGTGTAATTCATCGGCAATCATTTGCTGGCTGGGAGCTGCAATAGTTTGACTGGCTGAAATGGCCTTTGCCAATAGTGTAGCCTGATTGGTCAGTTGATATTTTTTATATTCTTCCTGCGCATGGGTAATGGTATCTTTTAATAATTTAGGGTGATGAATGAGTTCGTAAGTTGTTTCACCCATCTCGGCAGCGGTTTGAATATCCACGTTGCCATAACCAAAAATTCTGCCCCAGATACTTTGATCATATTCCACATTATTGATTTTATCCAGCGGGCTTTCTTTTGAGTAACGTCCGAAAAAACCACTTTCATCCACCACCCTTAGGTTGGTTACACACCACAGATTGCTTTTATAGTTAAGGTATTCAAATATTGGATAAGCCGCAGCAACCAACGTGATAACAAAGCCGGTTACATCTGCCAGCCAAATTAAAAGTGTAGCAGCAATGATCCAAACAAAGATTGGCAGCGCCAGCCGTATCCAATGCTGTCTTGTAATCAATAAAATTTCCTCGTCTTTTTTTAATGCTGTTCTCATGTTTTTTATTTCTATGCTGCAAAATAATAATTGTTTCATCCTGAATAATAGATGAATGGACTTTTTGATTTATGTTTTCGATGTTGAAGGTACTTTAAAACTCCCATCGTTGGGAGTGATATCAATTGAATGAGGTGCACCCCAATTTATCTACGCTGTGCTGCTGCAAAAAAGCCGGTAAAACTGAATTCAATTGATTATCTTTCGGTTCTTCATGATGTGTATATGATTGTCGCAGCATCAAGTGGTCGTTGGGTCATCGACTACGGCTGAGCCTTAGCCGGCGATTGCACCTACCGAAATAAAATTAAGCAATCACTGTTGAAGGTACTTTAAAACTGTGATCGATGGCATGATATCAATTGGGTAAATGGATACAAGTTGATATTTTCGGACTTCATGATGCTTCAGCCGATCATGGTAAATTACTTACTTTTGCCGCTTATTCAACTATTATGACTCCCGAACGAAACAATCGCCTTACAGATGTTTTAATGAAGCGGCAGCCCGACCTGACTGTAGTATTGGAAAACGTTTTTGATCCGCACAATATTTCAGCGGTTATGCGAACCTGCGATGCGGTTGGCATCCAGGATATTTATATTCTAAATAATAAGATTCCCCCACATCGTAACTGGAGTTCCAAAAGTTCTTCAAGCGCCGCCAAATGGTTAACCATCCACCAGTTTACCGATGCCGCTGCTTGTTTTGAAGAATTAAGAAAGCATTATAAAAAAATTTACACTACGCATTTAAGTACGGATGCGGTTGGCCTGCATAAATTGAATTTGGCCGAACCCGTAGCGCTTGTGTTTGGCAACGAGCACAGCGGCGTTAGCGAAGAAATCATTGCAATGGCGGATGGTAATTTTATCATACCACAGGTAGGCATCATTAAATCGCTCAACATTTCGGTTGCCTGTGCTGTTACTTTGTATGAGGCTTTTCGTCAAAAAAATAATGCCGGTCATTATGATGTGTTGAAAATGGACGGTGAAAAATTAGCTACGCTTAGGGATGCCTGGGGATTCTTAGAAGATTGATGATCGGTAAAGCCAATTGATTGTTAGCCTTTATCTTTATCGCAATAAAAATATATTATGAAAAAACTGTTACTACCTGCCTTGTTAGTTGTATTCATCTCAAACATAGCTGCGCAAAGTAAAAAGCCGTTGGACCATTCGGTATATGATGGCTGGAAAAGCATTGGTGAGCGGATGATCAGCAAGGATGGCAATTACATTGTGTATGCCGTCAATCCGCAGGAAGGGGATGGTGAGCTGGTGATACAAAATGTCTCTACGAAATTTAAAAAAGTTATCCCTCGGGGAAGCGGTGCCGTTATCAGCGAGGATAGTCGCTTTGTATATTTTAAAATAAAGCCTTTTTTTCAGGATACCCGTCAGGCAAAAATAAAGAAGAAGAAGCCGGATGAAATGCCAAAAGATAG
>JBGSMI010000212.1:0-43951 GCA_041740215.1 Ferruginibacter sp. | reverse complement strand
TTTACACAGGGCGTTGCCCTGTGCTGATCTGTTGCGCCCTTTCAGGGCTTGTTGGTCTATGTAAACTATTCATAGGGCGGTGCCCTATGCTATAATATTTCGCCCCTTCAGGGCTAGCTCCTCCTTACCTTCAAAGTTGATAACATTCATACTCTCTTTATTAAAAAAAATATAAAAACTTAAAAAATACAAACATATAAGGGCTTTTAATACGTTTTGTTTATTGACACAGGGCGTTGCCCTGTGCTGATTTGTGCCGCCCTTTCAGGGCTTTTAATACGTTTTGTTTGTTGACACAGGACGTTGCCCTGTGCTGAATTATGCCGCCCTTTCAGGGCTTTTTTGCATCTTCACTCTTTTAAGTAATTCGTCTTATTTTAATCAATTTAACATCGGTAAATGGATGAAATTTTTACTGTTTAAAATCAGTCGCTGATTAATTCACAATGATCTCATCTGCAAATAACCAGGCGGGTTGTCCTTCACCGCTATGGCCTTTTGGACATACTCCCAGGTTCTTTGCACTCACCCGGATAAACCTGATTTTTTGAGCTTCAAATTTTGTCTTAAAATCATGCATCACCGCATTGGTTTCATTTACCGAAACCGGGTTGCTGATTGTTTGAACCGATTTGAAATTCACACCATCTGCTGACACATCAAACGACACTGACTGCGGTAAAAATATCCAGTCTTTATAATTTTGTAAACAGCCGAGACTGATGGATTGAATTGATAGTTCGGCCCCCAAATCCAAAGTGGCAATCAAATTATTTCCATTAAAGCCATGCCAGTATTTACCTACCGCATAGGTACCTCTCACACCATCCGTTAATGAATTAAGACCATCTGCCAGGTAGCTTTTATTTACCGGGTTAGTATATACCACATTACTACCAATGGCTTTGTGCATTGCAAAGGATTGTTCTGCTGGTCTCATCCCCATCACCTTCCCATTTACAACACTCACAGCTTTGATGGTAGAGGATTCATTTACAGCAATTGGTTCTTTATATTGATTACTTTGAGCATTGGGCAAGCTACCATCGGTTGTGTAAAAAACAGCGGCATTCAACGCTTCGGCTGATAGCGATACAAACAGCTTTCCATTTTTAGAAACCGGTCGGATCCCCACTGTGAAATTGCCCGGAGAATAATGCAATCCTTTTTGATCATACCCTTTAAACAGCACCTGCAAACGCTGGTTGAAATTTTCCCAGTTCCTGTTTTTTGCCGGTGTCCACAACACTTCTGCCAGTGCAGGCATGCGTGGCAACACCATATATTCCAGGTGTTCAGCAGTGCTGATAAATTCAGTCCACACATTGCCCTGTGCACCCAATACATATTTAGCCTGGGTAGCAGTTAGCTCGTTTGGAATGGGTTCATACTCATATACTTTTTTCACCGTATTAAATCCGCCGAACGCAAGTGGTTCCCCATCCGGACCAGCCTGGTAATGATCAAAATAACAGGGTGAGCCGGGTGTCATCACCACATCATGATTCATCTTTGCTGCTTCAATACCACCGGCTTCTCCACGCCAGCTCATTACAGTTGCTTCGGGTGCCAGGCCTCCCTCCAAAATCTCATCCCAGCCAATCATTTTTTTATTTTTGCTGACGATAAATTTTTCAATTCTTTTTATAAAATAGCTTTGCAATTCTTCTTCATTCTTTAAACCGTTTGATTTGATTCTTGCCTGGCAACGGGCACATTTTTTCCAAGAAGTTTTATCTACTTCATCGCCGCCGATATGAACATATTTAGCGGGAAACAATTGAATCACTTCGGTTAAAACATTTTCTAAAAACTGAAACACGGAGTCATTGCCGGCGCAATAATTACTTGACATATTGGAATAGTTGCCACCGGTTAAAGGCAACTGCGGTACCTGGCTACAACTCAATGCAGGATACGCTGCAATGGCAGAAGCAACATGACCGGGCATTTCAATTTCCGGAACAATGGTTACATTTCTATCCGCAGCATATTGAACGATTTCTTTGATTTGCTCCTGCGTATAATAGCCTCCGTAGGTTGGCTCCTCTCCTTTTTTTGCCTGCGGTCTTGCTCCCCATGATTTGTCTGTCTGGTCTACCCGCCATGCTCCAACTGAAGTCAGCTTTGGATATTTTTTTATCTCGATTCTCCAGCCGGTATCATCTACCAGGTGCCAGTGAAAGGTGTTCATTTTATAAGTAGCCATAAGGTTGATGTATTCTTTAACTACATCAGGCGAAAAGAAATGACGGCTAACATCCAGGTGCATGCCACGCCATTGAAACCGGGGATAATCTGTTACCTGCATACAGGGTATTTGCACAACAGCATTGGTACGCACCTGTGGCAGAGTTTGAAAAACAGTCTGCATTCCATACACAATACCAGCCTTTGTATTGGCTTTGATGGTAATGGCAGAAGCGGTTACAGCTAACTGGTATCCTTCCGCTCCAATATTGTCCAGTTTAGCAAGTTCTAATACAACCAGTTTTTTCCTTGGTGCATTTACCGGCAACGAATAGCCGCAAATACTTTTTACATAAGCAGCAAAAAAATCCGCCGCTGCTTTTAATTCTTTATTGGCAGCACTGTATTGAATGGAAGTGTTGGCATCCAACAAAAAAGCGCCCCCATTTACCTGCAGACTTACCGGTTGTGGAATGATATTTACTTTCTGCTGCGCAAAAACTGCATTTGTGCTAAAAATAAAAAACAGGAATATCGATATTCTATACATTGATTGAAATTTGTCTATTTGATTTAAAAATTACTGATGGAACTTTGCTATAAATACCTTGGAAAAAAGCCCCAATTTTCAACAAGGAGACAACTGAATTTTTATTTGACATTGAAAATTAAACCTTCCACCCGATGCTTTCTCATTACCAGCGGTCTGACCTGAGGTGCCGACCGCTTCTATCACCCATCAACCTTAAACCTTCAACCTTCAACCATCAACCTTCAACCTTCAACCTTCAACCATCAACCATCAACCTTCAACCAGTATTAATTCAACCCTCCCTGCCCACGGTATAATTTCACCGGCTTATCCAATGTCACTTTCAATACCGTCATGTACTCGTCTCTTACATGCTCCGGAACATTGATAAACACCAGGCCGGGCACCGGGCTCCAGGATATTTTGCCAACCACTTTATGTTTTAAATGCTGTTGGGTACCAACCACGGTGATGTCTTTAATAGCATTTGCCAATCCTTTTACCATGATATTACCAGCAGTTTGAGCCGGTAAAAAAAGATACAGCGTTGTTGAATCTTTCGACATAGTTGTAGGTCCATAAAAATGGCCTTGCGGTAATCCTGCATCGGTACCAAAGATGGCTTCTCCATTTTTCTTATTCCATTTACCCAATTCCCTTAAAATATTCACCTGCTCAGGAGGTATGGTTCCATCAGCCTTTGGTCCAATGTCTAATAATAAATTACCACCATTGCTGACTGCATCAACAAAAATGGTTATCACTTCAAATGGTGTTTTATACGCACTGTCATCCGGGTGATAGCCCCAGTTATTATTGGTAGTCATGCACAATTCCCACCAATTAAATTTAGGTCTCGAAACAGGAAAGTTCTGTTCAGGTGTATCGTAATCGCCAAAGCCTTGCAGTCTGCCGTTCAGTATGGCTTCGGGTTTCATACTAAGTATTTGCGCCCGCAGTTTTTCCACCTGCCATTCATCAGCACCGTGCTCCCAATCACCATCAAACCACCACAGATCAGGTTTATAAGCGGTATTGATTTCATTGATTTGCGCCTGATAAAAATTTTGAAAACGCTTCCAGCGTGCCGGTTCCTCTGACACTTTATACCGATTGCTATCTTTTAAAAAACCTGGATAATCGGGGTAGCTCCAGTCTATCAAAGAAAAATAGGCTCCTCTTTTAATGCCCTGCTCGTCCAGCGCATCGTAGAACGTTTTTAGTAAATCTCTTTTCGCAGGCGTATTTTTAACCACACTATAATGGTTCTGTTTGGTAGGCCACAATGCCAGTCCATCATGATGTTTGGTAGTGATCACCGCATACCTTGCGCCCGTTTCTTTTATCAACGCAGCCCATGCTTTTGGATCATATTTTGAAGCGGTAAATCCCTTCATCTGATTCATGTAATCTTCGTGACTTATCTTTTTATTATGGAAGCTCCAGCTTTCATCCACACCATTTACTGAATACATTCCCCAGTGTATAAAGATGCCCAATTTGGCATCTGCGAACCATTGCATTTTTTTCCGGATCGAATCAGGATTAATCTTCTGCTGTGCATTCACTGATGGAAAATAATGCAGCAGGATAACCAATAGCAAACTGCTTTTAAATAAACATTTTCTACCCATGATGGAATTTAAAATTTTTGTATTGAATAATTTTAACTTGATATTGATTACAGCCTATTTTCAAATGGTAGCATCGGTTTATCACACTACCCAAGAGCTGCGAAATATTGACCATTCACAATTCACCATTCACCATTCATACTCCACATAACACTAATTCGGCTGTTTGTACAAGCCAAATTCTGAAATCGTAGGATTCAATCTGGATGATTCAATTATTAACCTTAGTTTCCGTGCGGTAACCGGATCAAATTTCAATATGCGCTTATATCCAACTGTTGTTCCATCCGTTATCCTTTTCCATTCAACGCCATCATTATATTCCAGTACAAACTTTTCAATTCGCTGGCCTACCGCAATGTTTTCCTGCAATAGCAACACATCAAATGTTGGATTGCCCTTTAAAGTAAATTCGATGGTAGTGGTTGTATCTTTTTTAGCAGTCGTAAAATAAGTTGCGTACTTACTATCCAGGAGTGCCTTGTTATTGAGTCCGTTTGTTGATTTTACTGTTGCTCCTTTGGCAAGATTCGTTGTAAATATTTTATCACGTAATCCTTTCCATCCCTGTAAACTCTTTACATCAGCGGCATTGACCAGTCCGTCTTTGTCAGGAGGAATGTTTACCAACAACACACTATTTTTCCCAACGGAATTAAAATAAATGTCCAGAAGTTTTTCAGGCGTTTTTACTTTACTATCTTCTTCCGGATGATAGAACCAACCCGGCCGGATCGAGACATCTGTTTCAGCAGGATACCAAACCAGTCCCTTTGCAGCTTGTATCTTTTCCCTGCTCCCCAAATCATCGCCCATCATATCGCCCTGTGGTTTAAAATTAATTGCCTGTTGTGAATTGACAGCAATTGCTGCCGGATCTAAATTATTGGTCGGCACCACACTCCATTCTGTTTCACGGCCGTAGCCACTCTCGGTGCCTACCCAGCGCACATCCGGTCCCATGATGGCAATGGTGGCAGTGGGTTGCAATTTGCGGATCAGTTTATACCAGCGTTCAAAATCATACACCTGCTTTTTGCCATTTGGGCCTTCGCCATTGGCACCATCAAACCAAACTTCATCTACCCGCCCATAGCTGGTAAGCAACTCTGTAAGTTGCTGCACAAAAAAATCATTGTAGGCTTCGGAGCCGTAAACAACCGCATTTCTGTCCCAGGGAGAAAGATAAATACCAAAGCCCATATCGTATTTTTTACAGGCTTCTGATACTTCTTTCACCAAATCGCCGGCACCATTTTTCCAAGGGCTACTTTTTACACTGTGTTGCGTAGTTTTGGTTGGCCACAAGCAAAAGCCATCATGATGTTTGGCTGTAAGAATCACCTGTTTGATGCCGGCTTCTTTGGTAACCCGTACCCACTGGTTGGCATCCAGTTTGGTAGGGTTAAAAATTGCCGGATCTTCTTTCCCGTTTCCCCACTCTTTGTTTGTAAATGTGTTTACGCCGAAATGAAAAAAGGCAGTCAATTCCAATTGTTGCCAGCGCATTTGCCGGGGCGAAGGAACCAGTGTTGCGGCCTTTTGAACAATAGCCTGTTTATCATCCGTTGGCTGAACAATGGCATAATTTTTTTGTTGGGCCTGTACATCACCGAGTATAAAAAATAAACAGATGGTATGAAAAAGCTTTTTGCGCATTATCAATTTTTATAAAAAACGATTTGTTTTATTTGCCTAAACAATTAAGCAAGCAAATGTGGTTTTGACTGATAAACCTCCCACAACAATTCACCGAAAATTGTATTGGCCCAGGCAAACCATTTGCGTGTAAAATTGGATGCATCATCCTTATGAAAAGACTCATGCATAAAGCCGGTTCCACCATGAGTTTTACGCAGGGTTTCGATGCAGGCTTTTATCTCTTTGTCATCCTTGCTCGTTAACCCACGCATTACGATACTCAATGGCCAAATCATGTCCATACCTGCATGCGGTCCGCCAATACCTTCTGCTGCTTTGCCTTTAAAGAAAAAAGGATTGTTGGCAGAAAGCAACATTTTACGGGTATTGATATAAACCGGATCGGTATTCTTTACTGCGTCCAGATAAGGTAACGATAATAAACTAGGCACATTGGCATCATCCATTAAATTAAAACTACCGAACCCATTTACTTCATACGCATATACTTTTCCGTATTGCGGATGATTGACTACGGCATGCAACTGCAAGGCTTTTTCTACTTCAGTTGCCAATGCCTGTAATTCATTTGCAAGCGCATCATCTTTAGAAATTTGCTTCACCATGGTAGCGGCTTGTTTCAAACTAACCACCGCAAAAAAATTGGAGGGAATCAGGAAGGGGAATATCGTAGCATCATCACTTGGCCGAAACATAGAGCAGATTAACCCTACCGGTTTTACAGGATATCCATATCCTGCCAAGGGAACGCCATCCGTTGCCCATGCAGTGGTACGTTGAAATGAATAAGGTCCTTTATCTGTTTTGCGTTGTTGCTCTTTAAATGTTTTCAGCGTTGCTTTGATGGCTTCTTTCCAATGCATATCAAATGGAGCAGTATCACCGGTTAGCTTCCAGTAATTATAGGCCAGGCGAATGGGATAACACAATGAATCAATTTCCCATTTGCGTTCATGAATGCCCGGCTGCATTTTGGTAAGATCGCTTTTCCATTCGCTCACCTGGTTTATGTCTTTGTAAAATGCATTGGCATAAGGATCCTTTAAAATACAATTCGTCTGACGATTGATTACACCGGTAATCAACTGCTGCAGTTCCTTGTCTTTTTTTATCAGCAACAAATAGGGCCAAACCTGCGCTGTACTGTCTCTCAGCCACATGGCATCAATATCCCCTGTAATCACATAGGTATCCGGTTTACCGTCGATCATTTCAAAATCAACCGTTGTATCAATGGTGTTGGGAAAACAGTTTTCGAATAACCAGCCCAGTTCTTTATTTTTTACTTTTGCCTTAAACTCTGTAATGGCAGCCTCCACCGCCTTGCTATGGAACTTCCTTTTTTCCAATGGCACCCTCACTACCGGAAATGGTTGGTGGCTTTGAGCAAAGGAGATGTCTTTTAACAGCAAACCTGCACTTAACAGCCCGGCATTTTTTATAAATTCATTTCGTTTCATTGTGTAATTTTTTGATTGATTTTTTATTGACTGGCGGATGCAGGCCAGGTGGACTCCATTTGCCCAAAAGCTCTGTTTGGTTTGTCACCCATAATAAATTCAAGCACACCACCATTCATCATGGTAGTGTGTTGAATATAGGTTTTGTTATAAGGACGATTATTTAATTGTACACTTTGAATGTAAGGACGTCCCTTACCTGCATTTTTTGCACGAATGGTAAATGACTTGTTACCAGCTAGTTTAAATTTAACCTCATCAAATTGAGGACTTGCAAATACATACTGACCTCCGGAAGGATTACCGGGATACAATCCTGCCATACTCCAAACAGCCCAAGCACTCATCTGGCCGCAGTCTTCATTGCCGGAATATCCATCTGGACGGGCATGATACATGGTGTCTATAATTACCCTGACTCTCTCCTGTGTTTTCCATGCCTGGCCAATGTAACAGTACATGTATGCGATGTGATGACTGGGTTCGTTGCCATGTGCATATTGTCCTATGAGGCCACTTACATCCGGCGAAGTGTTGGCACCTTTTAGCTCAGAACTAACGCTAAATAATGAATCCAGCTTTTTTATCAGTAATTCATTTCCACCATGAGCGGTTGCCAAACCTTTTACATCATGCGGCACAAAAAACGAATGCTGCCAGGCGTTTCCTTCTGTGTACATGGCTTTGTGTTCGTCGTGCTCAGACACATAAGGATCAAAAGGATTTACCCATGCACCATCACTGTTTTTAGCCCGGATAAAACCAGTACCAGGATCAAATAAATTTTTCCAGGAGTTGGAGCGTTTCATAAATATGGCGTAGTCATCCATTTTGCCCAGCTTCTTTGCTACCTGGGCAATGCACCAGTCGTCGTAAGCATACTCAATCGTTACGGTAACACTACTGCCATATTTATCCTGCGGAATATATCCATAATGCCGGTACAAGTCTGTGCCCCGTATATTTTGCATGGCACTTTTTTTCATGGCTACAAAAGCTTTCTCCACATCAATGCCTTTGGTATTTTTTAAGATTGCATCGGCCACTACCGGTATGGCATGGTACCCCGTCATGCAATTGGTTTCGCAGGAGCTTAAATCCCAAACCGGCAACAATCCATTCTCTTCATAAAAGGCCAGCATAGTATTGATGAGTTCGGTAAAACGTCCCGGCTGTGTTACGGTAAACAAGGGATCTAATGCACGAAATGTGTCCCACAAAGAAAAAACTGTATAACGGTTTCCTGTAGCCATTTTCTTTACCTGCCCCAAGGCATTCTGATAACTGCCATCCGCATCGGAATACAAAACCGGCGCTACGCAGGTATGATATAATGCGGTATAAAAAATCTTCTTCGACTCTTCATCGTTACTTTTAATGGCTATCTTTTGCAACTCTTTTTCCCATTTGGCTTCGGCTGATTGTTTCACTGCATTAAAATTCCATCCTTTTATTTCCCCCAAAGCAAGCAATGCTTTATCGGTGCTTACGGAGGACAATGACACCTTCATGGAGATGGTTTTGCCAGCACTGTTTTTAAACAACAATTGTCCCTTTACGAGCTTGCATTTGGCATTATTTCCACTTATGCTTTTCTTTCCGTCCGACAAATAAAGTGTTGTAAAAGGAATAGAAGTTCTTGCTGCAAAATAAACCCGTTGTGTATGCGCCCATCCTTTGGAATAACGATAACCCACAATGGTGGAATCATTTAATTTTTCAATAAAAGTTTCGGTTGGACTATCCCAATTGATAGCAAAGCCGAGGTTGAAACGTATTACCGGATCAGCACCTTTTGGAAATGAATATTGGTGCAACCCGCATCTTTCAGTGGTTGTAAATGTAGCTTGTATTCCATTGTTTAATTTCACTGAATAAAAACCCGGGCTTGCTTTTTCATTGGAATGAGAAAATTTCTCCCGGTACAAAATAATATTATCATCAATTAAACCACTGGCTGGCATAACAGAAATATCACACAAATCCCCGATGCCTGTACCGCTTAAATGGGTGTGACTAAATCCGGCAATCATTGAATCGGAATAATGATAACCGCTACACCAATCCCAACCCTGTGTGCCATTGTCCGGACTTAATTGCACCATCCCAAAAGGAACTGTTGCACCTGGATAAGTATGACCGTGTGCGCCAGTGCCAATAAAAGGATCTACATATTTTGTCAATTGCTGGGCTGGTGTAATGAGCGGCAAACTAACAAATACGACTAATAGTAGTTGATGTAAAACCGTTTTGTTTACAGTATGTAGAACTTTCATATTCATTGAATTTATACCCGTATCGGTGTATCAACAAAAGAAACGCAGCAATCCGTTTTAAAATAAAGCCTCCCCATTGGAAATCCAAATTTTAAATCACCGCAAGTGGAATTTTAGTTGGTGAAAGATGATCTTTTGCCATTGGTATCCGTTCATGGTTTTCCATCACCAACGCTGCAGCCCCAATTAACTCAGCTTGCAATCCCAGACTTGAAATTTCAATGCTGGTGCTTTGAAACAGGCGGTGAATACAATGCTCATTCAATGACTGCTGCACGGGTGCACACCAAATCTGTCCGGCAGCAGCTCCCCTACCGCTTAAGATTATTTTTTTAGGATTTAAAAGGTGTATTAAAATAGCCACCCCTTTCCCAATAT
This sequence comes from Ferruginibacter sp., assembly GCA_041740215.1. GTDB lineage: Bacteria > Bacteroidota > Bacteroidia > Chitinophagales > Chitinophagaceae > Ferruginibacter. The sequence goes on along the minus strand of JBGSMI010000212.1, from coordinate 33,819 downwards.
TATAGCCAGCTTTCGAAAAAAGTTCTATTGCAAATTGGTCGCCACCCCTTACTGCCTCAATAATAGCATTGCAGGCAAATTCCAGGTCATCGCCTGACATGACTGATAATTTAGAAACTCTTCCAGCCTTGATACCCTCGTTTGCTTTTTCTATAATTAATAATAAAGAAGTTTCGGTTTCAAGACAACCTGTTTTACCGCACCAACATAATTTCCCATTTAAAAAAAGCGGTATATGACTGAATTCACCGGCAAAACCCTCGTGCCCCCGGTACAATTCTCCGTTAAGAATTAATCCCAGGCCAACTCCCCAGCCAATGTTGATGACCATAGCGTTCTTTTCCTTACGGGCCTCTCCAAAGCGAAGTTCCGCCAGTGCAATAACGCTAGAATCATTGTCGATAAAAATGGGCATTCCTATTTTTGAGCCCAGGTATTTTGTAATACTTTGATGGTTTTTCAAATGCAAAAATGAATAGTTAATTCCTTCTTTCACATTTACAAAGCCAGGCATGCCAATACCAACCCCCACAAATTTTTCTTTTGGAATACCGGAGGAATCGATAGCCTCCACGATTTTGTCTTTTAGAATATCCAATGCTTCTGTGTTATCGTTTAAGGGTAATACGATCTTCTCAATAGGAGAAACAAAATTGTTTTGCATATCCATGATGGCAATCTTAGTTACAAACTGGTCCATTGCCACCGAAACAAGGTACATCACATTTTTCCGTAGTGCATAAGTGAGGGCTCTTCTGCCACCGGTAGAGGCTGCATAACCCATTTCCAGTATTACATTATCGGCTATCAATTCTTCAATAAGACCTGCCGTTACAGGAAAACTTTTTTCAATTTTTACAGAGAGTTCTGCACAGGAAAGACTATCCTCAAAATACAACTCTTTAACAATCCTATTTCTAAACAATCGCTTTTTTTCCTTCATATGTTTGTGGTTGCAAAGTGGAAAATATTCAAATTTTACAATTAAAATAAAGATATCGAAACTTCTTAAATTATTAAATAAGTTTTAGTTAATTTTCAAAGGTTTTTAACATCGCTGGAAAAAGATGGTTCATCATTCACCGAAGAGGTAACTGCTAATCATTGTTTTCTTGCAATACTGTATTAAAATGTTGAAACTTTTTGACCATTGGCGAATTAACATCAGTTATATTTTACAAGTAATAATTAGCCACCAGAGAAGATGATGCAAAACTATTCAGATGGCGCAAAAGTAAAAGCCAATGCTGCTGGTATAGTTTTACTTTTAAGAACCGACTTTGGAAGTACTACAATCACAGAACCATTTTCCATAAACCATTTGACATTTTCACCCGTTTGCAACAACTTCATGGTTGTTTTAATTTTAGGAGCATTCATTTTCCAGCTTACCAATTTTGGCAATGCTTCGTCTTCCTTTAAACAAACCAATGCATAGCGGGTGCCGTCCTTTGGATTTTGCGTAAACCAGGTATTGCCATCATTGTAATTTTTGGTAATTCGGGTATTATAGATCGCTGCTCCATTTTTACCAGTCCAGCTACCAATTTCTTCCATCCGTTGCACAGCTTCTACTGGCAACGTTCCATCGGGTTTTGGACCAATGCCCAACAACAGGCTTCCTCCTTTGGCTACCACCTCAATCAATGAATGAATAATTTTTGACGATGATTTAAACTGATCATTGGCTACAAATCCCCAGTTATTAGCCAGTGTCATACAGCTTTCCCATGGATGATCCAATTGGGTGGCAGGTATACGCTGCTCTGGTGTCTGGTAATTTTCATAAGGCCCGTGAACGGTTCTGTCCACCATCAAAATTCCTGGTTGGGCTTTTCTTGCCATGGTAGCAATTTTGGGCATGTCAATGTCCTAGCTCCATTTTGGAATATCAGCACCCCACGAACGCACTTCATCATTTACGGTTTCCAGTGGACGAACCCAACCGCCATCCATCCACAAAATATCTACCGAACCGTAGTTGTGCAACAGTTCGCTGATCTGGTTATAGGTAAACTCTTTATATTTATTCCATCTCCATGGATATTGGCGGATATCGTAATTGTTGTTGCGGTTGGCAGTTGCATATTTGGGCCACCAATAATTTTCCGTATGCCAGTCGGGTTTAGAAAAATAGGCGCCAATCATAAAATCCTGTTTGCGAAAAGCATCAAAAACATATTTGGCAACATCTGCTTTTGGATTGACGGCAAAAGGGCCGCTGGAAATTTTGAAATCAGTTTCCTTTGTATCAAAGATGCAAAAGCCATCATGATGCTTGGTAGTAAATACCAGGTATTTCATACCTGCATCTTTTCCCACTTTGGCCCAGCTTTCCGGATCAAACTTCACCGGGTTAAAATCCTTTTTCAAACCCCAATACCATTTCTTATAATCTTCGTAAGACTGGTTGCTATCAGGCCGGTTGATCCAATCTTCATTGCATAAATTCCACGATTCGATGATACCGGGCACGGCATACAAACCCCAGTGTATGATCATACCAAATTTTTGATCCTGCCATTTATCCAGCTTTGCTTTCACTTTCGCATCGGTTGGCCATTCGTAAACGGTGGATTGCTGATGAACGCCTTGTTGTGCCTGCGAAAAACTGCCCATTAACAGAAACGAAAGTACCGCAACATACAATTTCTGCTGGCACTTGCTGGTAAAACCTGTGGTGAATTTGCTCATTTTAAAAATTTGAGTATTGATGTTTAAATGATTATTTATTTTGAATGAATTCTGCATCTGTCAGCTTCCAGTTGTTATCAAAAAAACCAGCCAGTTGAATCTCTTTTGCACCAGCTACCAGCATCCCCAATTTAAAGATCATAAAATCGGGGAAGCCACTGCCACCGGCAAAATACTGGTTGGCATTTGCTGCCAGCATACCCTTTATCCCACTACCGCTTATCACCGCAACAGAAGTAAACATCGAATTTTTTATAGGCCAGGTAAAGTAGCCAGCCAGGTCATCACCCATCCATGTTTTATTACCTGCCTTTACCATATTGCGCTCTACCTGTATGGGGCAATCTGCCAGCAACGTTTCCCATGCGGCATTGGTATTTTTATTGCCGTATAAAACAACTCCCCTGCCAGTGGCATTCATCAATAAAAATGCTTTATCGGTTACCATATCAACGGCTCCGTTTCCACGATAATACCATGACTCTGCATCATACCTTGCTTTGTTCAGGCTCCATTCATTTTCTGCTTTGGTTCCTGTTGTTCCGTAAACAAAAATCATTTTATGATTGAATGCTTCTTTGAATGTACCGTATCTGTCAGGGCCTTTTTGATTAACACCGGGCTTAAAAGAAATCGCCCATTTACCGGATTGCTTACCCAGGTAAATACTATCATTTTTGCCCTTAACATTGTATACAATACTACTGCCGCCATCCAGCATGATAGATACTGTTGTGTTAGGAGCAAATTCATTGAGCGCCAATTTAAGCAACTGGATATTTTTTGTGGTTCCTTTGATCCTGTTTGTTTGAAGATTTCGCTGCAACTGCATTCGACTATACGCCAATGGATGTTGCTGCTGTATTACAGAAGCCCAACGGTAGGTGGAGGATATACCAGGACTTGAAGTAGTGAAATCTATTTCATTGACTGCACTATCAGGCAGGCGTGTGTGCCATTTGAAAAAATCGAATAAGGGCTTCCAATCCACACTCTGGTCGCCAAACCAATGTTCACCACCAGGATACTCATAGTAGCTATAATCGGTATGGAATTTCGCTAACACATTTTTCATTTGCCGGGCATAGTTTACAGACACTACTCTATCTGAATCGCCATGCAAAACATACACCCCAAATGGTTTATAGTTGTTTGCTAATTTTAGTACATCGCTTTGGTTGCCGGAACGCAGCAGTAATTGTTCAAAAGCATTGGTGCTACTATCCGGAATTTTACCATCAGCCGAACCATATTCTTTTAAAGTTGGATAGCCGGAACAAGGAGCGATGCCTGCCCAATTACCGGGATAAGTAGCTCCCAGAAACCAGGTGCCATGTCCACCCATGGAATGGCCGGTTAGATAAATCCGTTGCGGGTCTGGCTTAAATTTTTCTTTGGCAATATTCAATACTTCCAGTGCATCCAATCTTCCCCAATCTTCCCAATTGAAGCCTCTCGGGCGCCGGTTGGTGGCGGCTACAAGTGTACCCCAGTCTTTGGACTGGTAAGCTTTTGCCTGGCCGATTGCTTCTACGCCGGCGCCATGTACTGATAAAAACAACGCTGCATTTTCTTTTGCTCCATTCAACTGCGGGGCCACCGCATAGTATTGTAAACTACCATCAATATCGCTCAAAAAAGTGCTGCTATATTTGGCCGGAGCATCCACTGCTTCGACCAGTAACTTCTTTTCATCAATTGTTTTATTATTGGTGATTAATTGCAGGCTACAGTCGTATGTACCTTTTTGTGAAAGGGCGGCAGCATTAAAACTAAAAATAATTTTCCGGGTTGATAAAGCCGGTATTTCAGGAAGATCAGTTACTATCATTTGGCCACCAACCGTTGCCTTTAGCTGAGCATGCTGAATGGCTTTTGATCCTGCATTGATGATGACTACTGCCCCTTGTAAAACACCTTGCTGTTTATTGATCACGACATGAGGCATGGTTGAATCAGCCGTGCTAATAACGACTGGTTTTTCAGGAAACAAAATAGCTGCAGTAGTTTGAAAATAGGTTCGAACATACAATTCATTCAATCCCTTTTTTAGCTGAACAGGAATGAACAACCATCCGGCGCTGTATGGATCTCCGGCATGTAAAACACCATTAACAAAAACGGCACTGTTGCCTTTTATATTAAGTAATACATTTTTTTGTTCAGGCGAAGTATAGGTTAGATACAAATATCCACCGCCACCAAAGCGCCTGTTTCTAAAAGCATTGGTACTATCTGCCACAACCTCTTTCCATACAATCGGATCTCCATTACCGGCCTGTGCAAATACTTTTCCTGCCACAGGTTTTTCCAGGGTTTGGTTGTATAATCTAAATGCAAGACTATCTGCGTAAAGCGCTTCCCTTCCATAATGATGCACCCCATTTATATACAGGCCGGTTTTGAAAACATGTGTTTTTTGGGCATGGGCGAACTGGGAGGGCGCTATAAAGCAAATCAATAAAATGCTTTTATAGATTGTATATTTTATCATTTGATCAATTACGATTTACATTACTTTGCAAAATCTGAAAAGCTAAGTTTTTCAATTTGCCAAAATACCAGCCAGGGATATAAGAAAACAGGCCAGTCATTTCTGGCTGGCCTGTTTTCTATGCATAAAAAAAAAACGGCTAAATTTAAAAGCCATTTTTATCAACTACTTTTTAGCCCACCATAGTGGAGTAAGTACCTCATCAGGTCCGGTTAAAAAACCAACAGCCTGATCATATCCTTTTTGGTTACTATTTTTTAAACCAGAAGGATAACGCAAACGCTGTGGAAAAAACTTCACATTATTGGTCATGAAATTTCCTGAATTTAAAGCGGGTAGATTCGGCAATGGATTTTCTATTGCAGGATTTTCAAAGAAGGGTAAACCCAATCTTCTGTGATCACTCCATGTTTCCAGGGCCAGCCATGGTGTCTGCGCAATGAACTTTTGAGTAATGATTTTTGATAGAAGATCATTTTTTACAGCACCTGCTTTATACAGATCATTTTTAGGATACAAAACCGTAGCAACACCTGGAGTGCCAGTGTAACCATCTGCATAATTCATTGTATAACTTGCAGGCGGTTCGGCTGTATGGCCCCAGCTTACAGAGGTTCCGGCCATATTGTAGTCCTGTGAACTTAGATAAGCTGACTCATTTGCTGATGCTCCCCAGAAGGCCAGATTCGATTTAATACCAGCTTCATAAGCAGCCTGTCCAGACATTGGAACAGTCCAACCCCTGACTGCAGCTTCGGCTATTAGAAAATAGGTTTCCCATGGAGCAAAAAATATGCGTTTACTTCCGCTACCTCTAAATTTCTGAGACAAACGAGGTATTGTACCATTAAATGCACGAACCTGGTTTAAACTTGATTTAGTACCCCAGTCGCCGGCTGCAAAAGCATTCCAGGTATATTTTGCATCAACTGCTTTAACTATAGCACCAGATGCATCTACCAGGTTGCGTGTGGTAGTTTCAGCCTCGCTATCCCATGAAGGATAAGTGCAGAAATCAGCATTGCCAAAATCTCCGGGAATGATGAATGCCTTATAAGCACGGGGATCAATGGTATTGGGCAATCCATCCATCCAATAAACCGGTGCAGGAGCATTTGTTTTATCAGTGAAATGATTTTGAAATTTCAACCCGATCCAATCGGCTGGCTTAATGGATGAATGAAAAGTCGCTGGCAACAGATCAGTAGATTTTATTCCACCTAAACCATTAAAAAGGTTTTTCAAAGTAACAGACATTGGTTGCGGATTCCACTCTCTGCTCATTACGCCGGTAAGTGGATCCCATCCTCCTTTTTCTGCAACCTGGAATATTTGATCAGTGGTCAATAACAGATCACCTGCAGCAGCCGCTTCAAATTCAGCTTTTGCTTTAGCAGCGTCTACCTCAGACAACCTCATTGCAAGGCGCAGGCGCATAGAATTTGCATAACGCTTCCACTTTGCGTAGTCAAAGTTATAGGCCGGATCCAGTTTTTTTACATCATCAGGATTAACCACAGCTACATCAATTTTAATACTGGCGTCTTTCAATTCTTCCAGCATAAAATAATATACATCCTTTACACTTGCAAAATCAGGATTTACCCCCTGGAATCCATTGATAGGAATTGGGCCGAAATTATCGGTCAATTCACTCATGAGGTACGCACGCCAAACCCTTGCTACCTGCAATAAATTATTGGTGTAAGACTTTGATGATCCTTCTGCAATTTTTTCATTCGCTACCTGGATGGCGGTGTTAGCTGTATTGAGCCAACCTGATAAATAACCGCCGCCATAGTAATCACTTGACCATCCATCGTTGTAGGATCCACCCGATAAACCGGTAGAAAGGTGTTGATGACCTGCTGTTTTCCAATACAATACAAAGGCTCGTTCAGCAATATGAGGATCCATTTGTGCTCCAATGATAGAGTTATTAATGAAATATTCTACCTGCACCTGAGATGCACTGGCCGCTAGTGGATTTTGATTAATCTCCTCAAATTTCTTACAGGATGCAAACAGCAAACCTGCGGTAAATAGCATACTTGTTTTGATAAGTAATTTTTTCATTTTTAAAATCTTTTATTAGGTTAAAAACTTAATGACAAATTGAAAAGAAATGTACGGGTGGTTGGTAAGCCTGCGTTTTCAAAACCCGTAGCATTGGTGTTCGTAGCATACACTGATTCCGGGTCGATACCATTCATATGACTTTTAATTAGCCATACATTATTACAGGAAACACCCACTTTGGCTCTTTGAATTGGAGTTTTGGATAAAAACCGGAGCGGCAAATCATAACTTAACTGAACATTTCTCAACCTGATATTAGAGGCATCATAAAGGTTTGCTTCCGTAACACCCAGGTTATTTGCTGTTGCAACAGCAAGCCAATAACGCTGGGGGCTAACTGCAATTGCGTTTTTAGCATAGCCGCCACTTCCGTTAGATACTACACCTTCTGCTACCAATTGCTCTCTTTCGCCATTAGCCGCTGTTATAGCAGCAGTACCGTTGGCTTGCATGGCAACATGAGTTGCAGAAAATATCTGTCCTCCAAAACGTGCATCAAAAAGAAGGGATAGTCCTACTCCTTTATATTCGAACGTATTGGTAACTCCTAATAAACCCGTAGCCTGCTGGTTTCCCAATTTTACAATTTCAGCGTCACGGGTTGGAACACCATCTGCATTTAAAATGATCTGACCGAAATAAGGGCTGGTAGCGTCCTTCACTCTATTAAACCTTGTACCATAAATTTCACCATATTTCTCTCCTACAACTGCCAAAATAGATACATCATCAAATCCACCTAAACCATACCGGGTTACGCCCTCTGAAAGTGCTTCTACGGTATTGTTATTTGTTGAGTAATTCACCCCAACATTCCAGTTTAAAGATTTTTCACTGCTTAATACTTTACCATCTATCGTTAATTCTACGCCGGTATTCTGAATATCGCCCGCATTTATTTTTTTTGCCGAATAGCCGCTCTGTGGATCCATTGGTAAATCAATCAATTGACGTGTTGCATTAGATTTGTACCATGACAAATCAAATCCGATACGATTTTTCAAAAACCGCATTTCTGTTCCTAGTTCCAGTGATTTAATTAATTCGCTTCTAACGTTGGGATCCAATAAAACAGGATTTCTGCTTGCAGTGGTATTTCCGTTTGGATCTTTCCCAATACCGTATGTATTATAAAGCTGGTATGCCGGCAAATCGTTTCCAACCTGCGCATATGAAGCCCTTAATTTACCATGACTCAACCAGGCGGGTAAAGGATTACCCATGTTGCGAAACATGTCGGTGTACACATAGGAAAAGCTAAGTGACGGATAGAAGAATGAATTGTTTGTTTTGCTTAAAGTAGAGGACCAATCATTTCTGAAAGTTGCATCTAAAAATAAGTATCCGTCATAATTAACCTGAAAACTTCCATACAACGAATTTATCTTCCGTTGGTTAAAGCCTTCACTTACTCCCGGATTATTTACACCGTTATTGATTGAGAAAAGGTTAGGCACAACCAACACACCTGTGCTGGCACTTAGAGACGTAAATTTTTGAGCCATCAGGTTTCCTCCCACTGTAACAACACCACCAAACTTGCCAACCACGTCATCTTTCCTTGCAGTTAGCAATGCACTGTAATTGGCTTCAGAAAAAGTCTGTTTACCAAGACCATACCTGCCGGTAGGTGTCAATGGACTACCACTGTATGTTTTTGATTCTGTGTTGGTAGTGTACATATCTGAACCAGCTTTTATTTCAGCATTCAACCAGCTCGAGAAATTATATCTTAAAGAAGCATTCATGATAAAACGATCCCTTGTATCCATATTTAAATTGTACCTGTTGCCCCAATATGGATTCACCTGGCTACCTGCACCCGGAAACCAAATCATATTACCATCAGGGGTATTCGCTTTACTAAACTGCCTGATGTCTAATGATCTTGGAAGCATATACAAAACAAAGGCACTGCTGTTATCCCTACCGCCAATTGGTCTGTTATTAGCGATTGTATTACTGTATTGAACTTTTGTATCAGTCGTCCAACGATCATTATTACCAAATTTTGTTACTGCCCTTGCAGTTAGATTGGTACGGGTCAATTTAATTCCGGGTACCAATCCTTTATCTTCGAGGCGATTGAAAGATGTGTAAACGGAGGTTTGCTTGTATTGTTGCTGAAATGAAATGCTATGGTTTTGTGTTACACCTTGGTCCATATAATTTGGAACGTTGTCGTAAATTGCCAAAGGCACATTTGTGCCATCCCAATTCTCTACCGACTGCCCTGTGGCCTTTGGTCCCCAGCTTAAAGGAGTTGAGTTACTGTAAATGCCATCCGAACCTTGTCCGAATGAATTTTGCATTTCAGGGTTTGTAAATATATTTTCCAACCCTAAAGAAGAGGAGACTGTGATGCCCAAACCATTTTGCTTACGACCAGATTTTGTGGTAATCATTATTACGCCATTACCTGCTCTTGAGCCATACAATGCAGCAGCAGATGGTCCTTTTAAAACAGTAAGGGTTTCGATATCATCCGGATTGATATCGGCAATACCATTTCCCATATCCAAAGAACGATTCCAATAACCATTATCCGGTGCACCTGTAAAGTTATCAATGGGTACACCATCCACCACCACGAGGGGCTGGTTGTTGCCAGTTAAAGAATTACTTCCTCTCAACAGAATTTTGGAAGATCCAGCCGGACCATCGCTTGAACGAACCACCTGCAGACCAGCAATTTTGCCAGACAAAGCATTAGCTAGGTTAGGTTCTTTTGCAGAAACGAGCGTCTCACCCTTTACTTCCTGCATAGCATAACCAAGCGATTTCTTTTCCCTTTTTATACCCAACGCCGTAACAACTACTTCGCCCATTTCGCCGGCTAGGGGTGTCAAAGTTGCATTTAGCGAATTTGAACTCTGTACGGTAATTTCTTTGGTTGAAAAACTAACAGAACTGACTATCAAAACAGCATTGTTATTATCTACCGTTATCGAATAGCGTCCGTTCTGATCTGTTACAACAGATTTTGAAGTGCCCTTCTCACTTACAGTAGCGGAGGGAACTGGTTTACCGGCATTGTCATTGACAACACCAGAGATAGTACGTTTCACCTGAGCGAATAGTAGCATGTTGCCCGCAATCAGTGTGAATAGTACTAACAGTAGTCGTTTTTTTTTCGTCATTACAGTTAATTTTAAGTTTAAAAAATGGGAGCCTTTCTTTGATTATAAAAAATTAAAACAAAGCATGTTGATAACGGAAACACTCATTTGCATTATGATGCCTTTGACAAACTAATACCTACCGGCCCTGTGGCATTTGCACTAACTGGCACCCGTTCATAATTCTCCATCACCAAAGCCGCAGCTCCAATTAATGCAGCTTGTGTTCCCAACGTTGATATTTCTAGCATGGTATTTTGATAAAGCCGCTGAATGCAATGCTCATTTAAAGATTGTTGTATGGGGGCCCTCCAAATTTGTCCTGCAGAAGATCCCGTTCCACTTAAAATGATTTTTTTAGGATTAAGTAGGTGAATTAATACTGCCACCCCTTTGCCAATATTATAACCCGCTTTCGAAAAAAGCCCGATCGCAAACTGATCGCCTTCTTCAACTGCTTTAATAATTACTTCGCAGGCTAGTCCGGGATCATCTTCTGCCAAAGAACTAATTTTAGAAAGTCTGCCTGCTTTTAATCCCTCTCTGGCCTCATCCAAAATCAATAACAGCGATGTTTCGGTTTCAAGGCATCCCTCCTTTCCACACCAACACAATTTTTTATTTAAAAAAAGCGGAATATGGCTAAACTCACCGGCAAATCTCAGATGCCCTCTGTATAGTTCTCCATCAAGAATCAACCCAAGCCCTACTCCCCACCCAATATTAATAACCATTGCGTTTTTTTCACCCCGTGCTGCGCCAAACCTAAGCTCTGCCAGGGCTATCACACTTGAATCGTTGTCAATGAACGAAGGCAATCCAGTTTTATCAGTAATAAATTTGGTAATACTTTTGTTATTAGCCAGCTTTAAATGGGAGTAATTAACTCCATTTTTTACATCCACAAAACCCGGTATACCAATACCAATACCTACAAATTTTTCTTTTTCAATACGGGAGGATTCAAGCAACTCGCTAATTTTTTCAACCAGCATAAGTAATGGCTGGTGATCAGCAGTCAATGGCAATACAATTTTTTGGATGGGAGTTACAAAATTATTTTCCATAACCATAATAGCAATCTTGGTAACAAACTGGTCCATCGCCACAGCAACCAGGTACATTTCATTCTTTTGCTGCGAATAGGTCAACACTCTTCTTCCGCCGGTAGATGCTGCATAACCTGTCTCAACTAATTTGTTCTCTGCCAGCAACTCTTCTATTAGCCTGGCGGTAAAGGGAAAACTCTTGCCAATCTTTACAGACAGTTCTGCACAAGAAAGAATGTCCTCAAAATACAATTCTTTTAAAATTTTATTTCTGAATGATTTCTTATTTTCAGTCATGGTACTTAGTCAGGAACGAAGCTCAAACAGTTAATTTCGAAATAAAGATATAGATACTTATTAAATAATTGAAAAAGTTTTTAAAAAAATTTGATTTTTTATTAACATTGAAATGTTTAAAAGGGGTAGAGAGGTAAATAAGGCAGGAAAATCATGCAAATTATCGTCAATAAAAGCGATGGATATAACAAGTCCTTCAAGTTGCAAACGGTCGTGGCTACTGTAAAATTCTTCAGAAAATGTAAAGTAGGGTACTATTGTATACGTTGATAAATATCAATTAAATATTTATCGGAGATGGGTTTATTTTTAATTTAGTAAATGTTTGGATACATAAAAAGCAATACCCCCGCTGTTTAAAACGGGGGTATTAGCAAATCATTTAGAAGGATGGCCTCTGCCAACTATTATTTTTTTCAATCACCCACCTGGTAATGCTCCTCCAGCAAGCCTTTTTCTTTCATGGCTTTCCAAAATTCTTTGGGAATTTTTTTGGTGGCCATTTCGATATTCCGTTTCACCCGTTCCGGCACAACGGTACTTACGGCCACACTATCCACACCGGGAATATTGAAACCAAAATTAAAACAGGCTTCGGCAGGCTGAATATTAAATGCTTTACACAACTCGAAGAACTGATCTCTCCATTCATATAAAGCTTTTCCTTCTGCCTGGGTTTTATCCACCAACACATAGTTGTAATAGTCTCTGCCTACCAAAAAGCCACCATTAAATACAGCCGAGTTGATAATTACAGTTCCGCTTTCATGCAGTTGTTTTACAAAACTCAGCAAATCAGCCGGGTGCGATTTTACGGACAGACTGTTGGCAATCATTACCCAATCAAATTTTATATCTTTTGAAATTCGCTGGATGGATTTCCAGTTTTTGGCTCCTACACCGACAGAAATGATTTTTCCCTGTTGCTTTAATTCAACCAGGGCGGTGTATGCTTCTAAAATATCATTGTATCGCCTGGCGTCATCTTTTGAATCGGTGGCGGCCGCCAGGTATTCATCCGGGTCGTGTATAGAGGCCATGTGAGAATCGTAATCGCCCAATAATTCATTGCCCTGCTCAAAACATGCTATAATGCCTTTGTAACTTATTTTTTGAACCGCATCATTTTTTAAATCACGCCAGATTCCTTTTTCAAAGGTTGGCTCGGGTGTGGTTAATGCAGTTTGATACCAGCCCAATTTATTGCTGATGATGACTCCGTTTTTGGGTACGCCCAACTCCTTTAAACATTTTCCCAATACCTCCAAAGCGAGTCCTGCTCCGTATTTACCGGCGGTATCAAACATTGGTAAACCCGGTGCATGGGTTACCGATTGCCGTATGATTTCCAGCTTGGTTTCGTATGGAACAACTTCGTATAAATTACCCAGTCCACTTGTGCCAAATATAACTGGTGGTAATTTAAAAATTTGATTACCATCGTTTGGGTTTGTTGTCGCAGTTTCAATCGTTGACATAGAAATTATTTTTGAGATTTTAATGAGCAAAAAATAGGCAGGATACTATCAGGGCAATTCAAATATTTTTTCCATCAGCATCCATTTTTGCCCGGGAGCTGCCCAAGGCAATGCCAGTTGAAACTTCCACATCAATGATTCCCATTCCAGCACCTTTTCATTACCTGCATCCATGGCCGCTTTTTTTTCGAACGTGAATTCATCCTTTGCTTCAATGATCATAAACAGCCGGTTACCCACGCAATAAATATCCAGCACATCAATGCCGGCATCTTTAATACTCTTCACAATTTCGGGCCAAACCTGCTGGTGAAAGACTTTGTACTCAGCTATCAAGGCGGCATCATTTATAAGATCAAGCGCCAGGCAATATTTTTTTAAGTTCATAATGGTTTATTTTTTATAGGAAACTGCTACTTGTTTACTAGTCCCCAGCCCCTCTATTCCCAATTCAATTACATCGCCTTCATTAATAAAAACCGGATTGGGCTTTATCCCAAGGCCTACGCCCGGAGGCGTTCCTGTACTAATTACATCGCCGGGGAGCAGGGTCATAAACTGGCTGAGATAGTGCACCAGGAATGGTATTTTAAAAACAAGGTTCAACGTATTGCTACTTTGGTAAGTTTTACCGTTTACTGTTAACCACATCTTTAAATTGTCTACATCCGCTATTTCATTGGTTGTTGCCAAAAATGGTCCCATGGGGGCGAATGTATCGCAGCCTTTTCCCTTGGCCCACTGACCGCCTCTTTCCAACTGAAAAGCCCGTTCACTATAATCATTGTGCAGGCAATACCCGGCCACATAATCCATGGCTTCTGCTTCTTCCACATAACTGGCTTTTTTGCTCATTACAAAAGCAAGCTCTACTTCCCAATCGGTTTTTTCACTGTTTTTAGGTATGATTACTTCGTCGTTTGGACCACACAATGCGGTGGTTGATTTAAAAAAGATAATCGGCTCGGTTGGTATGGGCGCATTGGTTTCAATACAATGGTCCACATAATTTAATCCGATACAAATAATTTTGGACGGTCTGGCCACAGGCGATCCCAGCCTTTCTGACGCTGACACCTCCGGCATTTCCGAAAGCCTGTTATTCACTATTTGTTGCAGCGATTCCAGTCCGCTGTTTTCAAAAAATGTTTCATTGTAATCCGCTATCACTGCAGATACATCATATCTTTTTTCTCCTATTAATACCCCGGGCTTTTCTTTGCCGGGTTCACCAAATCGAATCAGTTTCATTGTTTGTTATTATATTGTAATTAATAAGGCGTTATTGTATCAATCATATCCAACTATACCATCAAGGCAGGCAACGATTCCTTCTTGTTGCTTATTAAATCTCATCGCCATCCTAGTATTAAAAAGCAAGCATTTTAATGCTTTCTTTTTTGTTTCAGGCTAATTTATTCTAAAGATATCCAGATGGCTTTTTAATTGATTCATATCAACTTATGCAAAACTCAGGAGATTTGGGCCAGACACAAAACTGAACATTTGAATACCATTGAAATCAATTATTCAACTTTACAAAACCTCCATCAATCGGATAATCACAGCCAGTAATAAAAGAAGCCTCATCGCTGCTTAGATAGAGGGCCAACGCAGCAATTTCCTCCGGTTGTCCCATGCGACCAATCGGCTGACTCTTCGATAATTTTTCAAACATTTCTTCTTCCTTTCCGGGGTAGTTTTTCGCAATGAATCCATCTACAAATGGCGTATGTACCCTCGCCGGTGATATGGAATTACAGCGAATATTTTCAGCCATATAATCTCTGGCCACAGATAAGGTCATGGCCATTACTGCACCCTTTGCAGTGGAATAGGCAAACCTGTCCGGCAATCCGACCAATGCAGCAATGGAAGCCATATTTACAATCACGCCACCTCCTGATTTTCTTAGTTGTGGAATGGCTGCATACAAACAATTGTACACGCCTTTTACATTTACATTGATGATCCGGTCAAAGTCTGCCTCTGCTGTATTATCTGCTTTGCCAACGTGAGCAATTCCGGCATTATTAACGAGTAAATTAATGGCTCCAATTTTTTCAAATGTCGCCAATACATCCGGTTGGCTGGCCACATTGCAGGCATGCGCAACTACTTTACCATTATTTTCCAAAATCTCGTCCATGGCCAATTTTGCACTGTCGGCTGTCAGCTCAATGATGTGTACTTCGGCCCCTTGTTTTGCAAATAATACAGCAATGGCTCTTCCAATTCCGCTACCACCACCCGTTATAACTGCTTTTTTATTTTGTAATGAAAACATATCAAATAAATTAATTTTTAGAAAATAAAGATTCAATCCTTGTTTATCAAAAGGGATTACAACGAAACACCTCGTTTCCATGGTATAAAATCATCCTGATTCAATTGCACTGCTTTTGGGATAATTTCTCCGCTGGCTGCTTTGATACAATACTCCAAAATATCTTCGCCCATTTCTTCAATCGTTTTTTCACCACTGATTACCGGGCCACAATCAATATCTATGATGTCCTTCATCCTTTTGGCAAGAATAGAATTGGTCGCCACTTTTATCACCGGACAAACAGGGTTACCAGTGGGTGTTCCCAATCCGGTAGTGAACAAAATCAACGTTGCGCCCGCTGCAGCTTTACCAGTGGTGGCCTCCACATCATTCCCTGGCGTACACACCAAACTCAATCCTGGTTTAGTAGCTGGCTCGGTATAATCCAGCACATCAACTACAGGTGATGTACCCCCTTTTTTTGCGGCACCAGCACTTTTAATGGCATCCGTAATCAAACCGTCTTTTATGTTTCCGGGAGATGGATTCATGTGAAAGCCTGAACCCACGCTATGTGCTTGTGCATCATAGGTAGTCATTAAATGGATAAACTTTTTTGCAGCCGTTTCTGTAGTACAACGGTCAATTAAGTTTTGCTCCACCCCATTCAATTCCGGAAACTCTGCCAGTAATACTTTGGCACCTAATGCTACCAGCAGATCGGAAGTGTAGCCCACCGCAGGATTTGCAGATACGCCACTAAAGCCATCGCTGCCGCCACATTTAACACCTACCGACAGTTCACTTAATGGCGCAGGACTTCTTTCCAGTTTATTTATTTCCACCAATCCCTGGAAGGTTTTTTTGATCGCATCCGACACCAGTTGCTCTTCACTTACTGACTGCTGCTGTTCAAAAATAAATAGTGGTTTATCAAAAGCAGGGTTTTGCCTTTTTATATCTTCTAAAAAATCCTGTGATTGTAAATGCTGGCAACCCAGACTTAATACCGTAATGCCAGCAACATTTGGGTGATTTGCGTAGGAAGCCAATAATGCGCTCAATACCAAAGAATCCTGACGGGTGCCACCGCAGCCACCCTGGTGATTTAAAAATTTAATACCGTCCACATTTTTAAATGGACGATCTGTTCTACCCGAAGGCGCCAGTTGAACTTTAAGGGAATCAATATCTTCGCCCTGCTGAAAAGCCTTCAACAATTGGTGGGTGTATTGTAAATATTTATCGCTTACCGAATAGCCCAATTCGTTTTGCATGGCTTCCCTTATAACATCCAGGTTTCTGTTCTCGCAGAAGACCGTGGGCACAAACAACCAATAGTTTGCAGTACCTACCCTGCCATCTTTTCGATGATAACCATTGAAAGTTCGGTTGCTGTATTTGGATACATCCGGCGCCTGCCACTTAAAATCTACATGCCTGTATGCATAAGGCTCTGCTGCATGTTTCAGGTTTTCTGTGGTCATCAGACTACCTTTTACAAGCTCGTTTTGCGCCGTGCCTACCAATACACCATACATAGTTACTTCATCCCCGGCTTTTAAATCGGTGGTATAAAACTTATGTTTTGCTTTAATATTATCCTGTAGCAGAAAGGTTTCATTTTCATACCGGATTACGTCTCCTTTTGCCAAATCGGTTAAGGCAACTAATGCATTGTCCTTAGGATGCATTTTAGCTACCAGTTTCTTTTCTGCCTGTTCTATCATATCAATATTTTTTATACCGTTTTTACTTTCTGTGCCTTTATTGCAAACAAGAGTACTACGGCAAAGCAAACCAGCGGAACAATGTACCCATTTTGAATGCTGCCAGTCTTATCAGAAATGATACCCAAAACAGGAGGAAGCAATGCACCGCCCACGATTGACATCACAATTAATGAAGAACCAATTTTTGTATTGTGCCCCAGCCCATTAATCCCCATGGAGAAAATAGTTGGAAACATAATGCTCATAAAAAAGGCAATGGCAATCAGCGTATAAACTACTATCATTCCCGTTCCCATAATAGCCAGCACCGATAATGCGATGTTAATGATCGAATACAAAGCGAGTAATTTACGGGGCTGGATGTATTGCATCAGGAAAGTACCTGCAAAGCGGCCGAGCATAAAAGCAAGGCCAAAATAACCTAGATATTTTGCGGCTGAATCTTCTGACAAACCTGCTGTAGTGGTTGCCATTTTGATAAAAAAACTCCCCACACATACCTGTGCGCCCACATAAAAAAACTGTGCAACAATTCCCCATTTCAATTGGATAGATCGCAGCGCTCCGCCGAAACTAGCGCCTTCCGCTCCTTCTACATTTTCATCTTTTACGTCCGGCATTTTAGTGAAATAAAACACAACGGCTACGGCCAAAATAATCAACCCCAAAACAAGGTAGGGCATTTTAACGCTGGCAGCTTCATTTGCAAGATAAGCCTGTAATTCCAAAGCAGGCATGGCTGCTGTTTCTGCATCGGTCAGACTTTTTCCGGATAAGATCATCGGCCCGATATAAGCCGGGGCTATAAAGGCAGCCAAGCCATTGAAGGATTGTGAAAAATTCAAGCGCTTGGTGGCAGTTTCCGGTGGTCCCAGTATGGTAACATAGGGATTAGCCGCTGTTTCTAAAAAAGTAAGTCCGCAGGCAATGATAAACAAGGCCCCCAGAAAAAAAATGTATTGCAAACTATTGGCGGCAGGCACAAACAAAATAGAGCCAATGCCAAATAAAATTAATCCGATGATGATACCCGATTTATATCCGTAGGTGCGCATGATGTAACCCGCAGGCAAAGCCATTGCAAAATAAGCGATAAAAACAGCGGAGTCAATAAGAGATGATTCCAGGTCAGTTAGTTGAAATGCCTTTCGCAAATGTGGAATTAAAATTGGATCGAGGTTATGAACAAATCCCCAGAAAAAAAACAGACTGGTAACCAGAATAAAAGGGAATAGCCATCCTTTTGGGCTTTCTGTTTTACTAGTCGTTTTTTGGTTCAATACAGGTGCAATCGCCATTTCGTTAATTTTAGATGTGGTTTTTTTTTAGAATTTATTGGCTGTTTTAATGTCGGATCTTTCATATAGCGATCTTATCAATAAAGCAGTATTACCAGGTACGATTTAAATGGTTTCCATTTTTTCGTTCGATGGGAAGATCGACATAGGATGGGCCTTTCCGTTTCCGGCAGAACATCCGCTTACCGCGGCTGTGGTGTAGTTGATGTGCTCACCAATCACCTTTCACGATAATGTGGAATCTTCCCTTTTAATGAAGCTGGAAAATTACCGCCTGGCTTTAAATTAACTTAGCTGATTATTATCCTAATTTGATTGATATTTAACTTCGTAAAAATTTAACAACAAATGAAAGTGGAAAAAACAGAAATATCTCCCCGGATCAATAGCCATATTTCTGTGATAAAACGGGAAGAGCCTTTTTTTCAATCTCCCTTTCATTACCATTCCGAAATTGAACTGGTGTATGTAAAAGAAAGTTATGGCAAAAGAATCATCGGCAACTCCGTTGAATATTTTGCGGCAGGCGATATGGTATTTTTGGGTTCTAATGTGCCGCATGTTTGGTTAAATGATGAGATGTATTACCGGGGTATTGCCAAACTAAAGGCAAAATCAATTGTGGTATATTTTAATAAAGATATTTTTGGCCCGTTGTTTTACGAATTAAAAGAAACCACAAAAATCAATACCTTATTTACGCAGGCCATTCGTGGCCTTAGCATTACCGGTAAAACCAATGCCCTCATTGCGCAAAAATTAACCACCCTTTCCAAAAAGAAAGATTTTGATATCATCGTTGGCCTGTTTGAAATTCTCTCTATTTTATCTAACAGTAAAGACATATCATTTATCAACAATGAAGCCTACACGCCGGTGGATGACAAATCGAAAACCGACCGGCTATCGAAGGTGTATAAATATGTGAAGGAACATTATATGGAAGACATATCACTGGAGCACATATCTAAACTGGCCAATCTTACGCCTCCCTCTTTTTGCCGGCTGTTTAAGGCAAGAACCAAAAAGCATTTTGTAGAATACCTCAGTGAAGTTCGGATTTCAAATGCCTGCAAATACCTGATGGAAACGGATAGAAGTATATCTGCCATTGCGTATGAGTGCGGCTATAAAACAGTTTCTAACTTTAATAAGTTGTTTAAAAAGATCACCGGCGTTACACCACAGACTTATAAAAAAAATACAGCCGACCACTATAAAAATGGACTGCCTTGAAACCAGGGTGTGCCAGGTTGACCGGAATCTATTGTTCATATTCCAAATGCAAAGCGACCAAATTAGTATCACGTAGAGCGAAAACGAAATCAATATCCGAATAATTTTATGAGCAATCACAAGGAAGCCTTTGAGATAACGTATCAAGAAAATATTTTGAAAGTGATGCCTGTTTATATTGAAAAGCAGGTGTTGTACCACATACAATTTCCAGATAAAACGCCACCACTCGTTATTTGTAGCG
Source organism: Ferruginibacter sp. (assembly GCA_041740215.1). Classification (GTDB taxonomy): domain Bacteria; phylum Bacteroidota; class Bacteroidia; order Chitinophagales; family Chitinophagaceae; genus Ferruginibacter. Next base: position 13,829 of record JBGSMI010000212.1, on the reverse strand, counting down.
CAATCAATTTTGACAGAGAAAAATTCTGGACTTTCATACCGGAAGGCAGACAGGAACTAGCGATCGAGACAGGATGGCTAATCGACAACTATCTAACCACACAAACCAAATAAATATGTGTTATTACAACAGTGTTAAAGTAAATCAAAGCGAATTGCTGCGTCTAAAAAGCATTGAAAAAGCCATGGCGGGATACGACTTTTTAAATAAGCCTTTGCTGAATGGTTTTGATTATCACCCTGTGCCTGTTTTAAAAAGAGTTGATCAAAAACATGATTTTGAACTGGTGCAAATGGAATGGGGATTTATGCCTTCCTACATCAAAACAAGGGAACAAACGGATAAATTCAGAATGGGTTATAAAAAAGAAAATGGTCAATGGCAGGAGCCAATTCTCACGCTGAATGCCAAATCGGAGGAGCTATTGGGTGAAAGAAAAATGTATCGGGAAGCAGCACTTAACCGGCGATGTCTCGTGCTATCAACCGGATTTTTTGAATGGCGGCATCAATTCCCGGTCAGCAAAAAAACTGGCAAGCCCCTTAAAACAGCCGTAAAATATCCTTACCGGATTGGCGTAAAAAACAGGAACTATTTTTTTATGGCGGGTATTTACAATCCATGGAAAGATGAAAGCACCGGCGAATATGTAGAAACCTGCAGCATCATTACTACTGCCGCCAATCCGTTGATGGAACAAATTCATAACACAAAAAAAAGAATGCCCACTATATTAACCGATGACCTTGCCTGGGATTGGTTGTTTGGCGATTTGGATGAAGCGAAAGTTTTGGAGATTGCCGGTTCACAATTCCCGGCGAACGAGCTGGAAGCATATCCGGTTGCAAAAGATTTCCGACAGGCGTTGGATCCGGCAGAAGCGTTTTCCTATCCCGATTTACCGGAATTGGAAACAAAATTTTGAGCCGGTTGTGTGTGCAAAAAATATTTTTTCTACAATTTTTTCGCCATATCATAAACGGTAGGATACCAGTTTAGCTAACTGCATTGTTAATTGAATAAAGCAAAAACGAATACTAATTAGTGTTTTCAATTTTCAATAGATGCAATGATATCTACGCGAAATTAAGGTGAGTTATTTTTTCTGCCGAAAAAGTAAAAATTACACAGCAATCAGTATTTCAACACAAAAAGCTGTAATTTCCCAAATCTCTACGATTCAATATTTAAACAACACTTGCTAAACCGGATATGCAATCAAAAAAAATCATCATCGTCTCCATCTTGCTGCTGGCCGTCGCCTGTAGTTTTATTATGATTACCAGGCGCCCCCCCGTTGATTTTACCACTGAAGTAAAACCCATTCTTAATAAAAATTGCATCAGTTGCCATGGTGGGGTAAAACAAAAAGCTGGCTTTAGCGTCCTGTTCCGGGAAGAAGCGCTGGCCAAAACAGAGTCGGGCAAACCTGCCATTATTCCCGGCGATGCAGGCAACAGTGAAATGATCCGGCGGCTTACTTTAAAAGATCCGGAAGAAAGAATGCCTTATAAACACGATCCGCTTTCAAAGGAAGACATCAATATTCTTACCCGCTGGGTGGATGAAGGAGCACATTGGGGCGAACACTGGGCTTATACTCCGGTAAAGGAAACAGCCGTTCCGGAGCCAGGTTCTTTTTTCGGTTTTGTACATACCAACAGCAAATGGGCCAGCAACGAGATCGACCTTTTTATTGAAGACAAATGGAAGGAAGCGGATCTTAGCTTCTCGCCGCAGGCAGATAAATTAACGCTATTGCGCAGGACCAGTCTGGATATCATTGGAATGCCTGCACCTGCAACCGTTGCACAACAATACCTGAACGATACCACTGAAAAGGCTTATGATAATCTCATTGACACCTTACTTTCATCACCTCATTTTGGCGAAAAATGGGCAAGTCTCTGGATGGACCTTGCCCGTTATGCAGACACCAAAGGCTACGAGCGAGACGACAGCAGAAATATCTGGCATTACCGTGACTGGCTCATCAATGCCTTCAACAGCGATATGCCCTATGATCAATTCTTAACCAAACAAATTGCAGGCGATTTATTACCCGCTGCTACTGATGAAGATTTTATTGCCACAGCTTTTCAACGCAACACCATGACCAATGATGAAGGCGGCACTGACAATGAAGAATTTCGAACCTCGGCGGTAATGGACCGGGTAAATACAGTGTGGCAGGCAACCATGGGCACTACATTCGCCTGCGTGCAATGCCATAGCCATCCTTACGATCCAATTAAGCATGATGAATACTATAAATTTTTAGCTTTTTATAATAATAGCCGTGACGAAGATACCTATGCCGACTATCCGCTGTTGCGGCATTTCAATGATAGTTTGCAACAGGAATTAACCAACCTTAAAAACTGGATGCAAGAAAATACAAACGCCAAAAAAGCAGCAGAAACCTACACTTTTTTAAAAACCTGGCAGCCTGCCATTAATAGTCTAACCTGCGATAGTTTTACCAACAGCGAACTGTCTGATACCAAGTGGCTGGCCATGCGCAACAATGCCGTTTGCCGGCTGCAAAATGTGACGTTGACTGATAAAACGGAATTAATTTTTCGCCATCAAACTTATGCAACAGGCGGTACCTGGCAAATACACATCGATCAACCCGATGGCCCCGTAATTGCAAGCATTCCTTTAACCAAAACAACCAATGGATGGACTATCAGCAAGGCAACGCTTGCACCGCAGAACGGTGTGCATCATCTTTATTTTACCTACCGGAATAAGGAACTAAAAAATCCCAATACCAGTGGAGTACAGTTCGACTGGTTTTATTTTACCAATGCATTTGCGCAACCGGATAAACCCGGTTATACAAATGAGCAGCAAAAATTTTGGCAACTGCTCAATGTAAATGTACCCACCACTCCAATCATGATGGACAACCCCGACGACCTGCACCGGACTACCCATGTTTTTGAAAGAGGTAACTGGCTGGTAAAAGGGGTGGCTGTAAATCCGGATGTGCCCCATGCATTGGGAGCCATGCCGGTCAATGCACCCCGCAACCGATTGGGCATGGCACAATGGTTAACTTCCGCAAAAAATCCGCTAACTGCCCGAACAATGGTGAACCGGGTTTGGGAACAGCTTTTTGGAACAGGTCTGGTTGAAACATTGGAGGATATGGGATCTCAAGGCACCATTCCTACCCATCCCGAATTGCTGGACTGGCTGAGTTACCGATTTATGCATACCGATCAATGGAGTGTAAAAAAATTAATTAAAATCGTGATGATGAGTGCCACCTACCGGCAGGATTCAAAAATAACACCGGACCAGTTACAAAAAGACCCGGCCAATAAATACTATGCACGCTTCCCAAGGGTACGACTGTCTGCAGAACAAGTACGTGACCAGGCACTTTGTATCAGTGGCGTTATCAGCAATAAAATGTATGGCCCCAGCGTATTTCCGTACCAGCCAAAAGGCATTTGGCTTTCGCCCTGGAACGGAGCCGAATGGGTACAAAGCAGCGGCGAAGATCAATATCGGCGGGCACTTTATACCTATTGGAAACGTTCAGCAGCCTACCCTTCTATGCTTACATTCGACGGTGTGCCCCGGGAAATATGTTCCGTTCGCCGCATTAGAACCAACACTCCTTTGCAGGCACTCACCACCTTGAATGATTCAGCCTATATCGACCTTGCCCGAAACCTTGCCGTAAGGATGCAAACGGAAGGCACCAATGATATTGAAGGGCAAATAAAAAAAGGCTACCAGTTGGCAACCTATAAAAATATTCAGCAAAACAGTTTGCAGGCATTGGTAAAATTGTACAACAATGCGCTGTTGAGTTTTAAAAACGACCCAAAGAAAGCAGTAGAATTTCTGGGTAAAAAAGAAACAGATAAAGCCATTCCGGAGATGGCCGCTTTGGCAGTTGTAGCCAACGCTATGTTGAATTTAGATGAGCTGCTAATGAAGAACTAACAGGGATGAATGAACGAATCCGAAGCATAGAAAAATGAATTAGAAATATAACACAATGCTGTTTACTTAGTAGTTTAAGTGGCGGGTGGGAAACCCGCTAAGGCTCGTGGCCGTGGTTGGTGTCTCACCAACCACCCTTAACTTAACGGCATTGAAGTATAACAAGGCATTTGAATAATAAGCGACAATTGTTTTGAAGTGAGCAATAAGAATTTTGAACCAGGCTATTGTACTATGATTAAACATCGTTGCGTCGCACACTTGTACCACAAATCATTTAGCATCATTACCCACAAAATTTGTAAAGACCAACAGTTAAAAAGAACGGTATGACACAAAAAGAATTAAATCAGCAACGGCTTGTAAAAGAAGCTGAGCAGGCCGTCATCCGCATGCAATCACGCCGCCACTTTATAAAAGAAAGTGCCATGGGCCTGGGTGCATTGGCTTTCGGCTCTTTGCTTGGCAGTTGCAATACACCCTCTGTTCAAAACAGCAGTGTGGCCTTTGATCCGGCACATCCGCTGATGCCTAAATTGCCTGCATTTGCGGCCCGGGCAAAGAGTGTCATTTATTTACACATGGCAGGCGCTCCATCTCAACTGGAGCTGTTTGATTACAAGCCCGAGCTAATGAAAATGGATGGACAGGATTGTCCGCAATCGTTGCTGGAAGGCAAAAAGTTTGCCTTCATCCGCGGCGTGCCTAAAATGATGGGGCCACAGGCAAAGTTTGCGCAGCATGGCAACTCCCGTGCATGGGTTAGTGAATACATGCCGCATCTTGCAACTGTAGTGGATGAACTTAGTTTCTTAAAAGCAGTCACTACCGACCAGTTCAATCATGGTCCTGCACAATTGATGGTGCACACCGGTTCGGCGAGGTTGGGCAGACCAAGTCTGGGTTCATGGGCTACCTATGGATTGGGTACAGAAAATCAAAACCTGCCGGGCTTTGTGGTTTTAACAAGCGGTGGCAAAAATCCGGATGCAGGCAAAAGCGTTTGGGGAAGTGGCTTTTTACCCAGCGTGTACCAGGGCGTACAATGCCGCAGCGAAGGCGATCCGGTGCTGTTCATCAAAGATCCGGCGGGTATGGACCGTGACTTACGCAAAGCAAGTATTGATGCCATCAACCAGGTGAATGCAGAAGAATATAAAACATACAATGATCCGGAAATTCTTTCCCGCATTTCACAATATGAGATGGCGTATAAAATGCAGATTGCTGCACCAGAGGTAATGAACATCAACAACGAACCCGATTATATTCATGCAATGTATGGCACAAAACCCGGTGCAGGATCATTTGCCAACAATGTGTTGCTTGCAAGAAAATTAGTAGAGAAAGGCGTTCGTTTTGTACAATTATTCGATTGGGGCTGGGATAGTCACGGCACTAGTGGGGACGACTCCATTGACATCGGTTTCATCAACAAATGTCGCTCAGTTGACAAATCCATGACCGCCTTAATTCTCGATTTAAAACAACGTGGTTTACTGGAAGAAACGCTTGTAGTATGGGGCGGTGAATTTGGCCGCACACCGATGAAGGAAAACCGGGAAGGTAAACAAAGTCCTTTTAAAGGCAGGGATCACCACACCGAAGCCTTCACGATGTGGATGGCGGGAGCTGGTATAAAAAAAGGATTCACTTACGGAGAAACAGACGAAATCGGCTACAGTGCCATTAGTGGTAAAGTGGAGCCATTCGATATACAAGCCACCATTTTAAACCAACTCGGTTTTGACCACGAAAAACTAACCTACGAATACCAGGGAAGGCCGTTCAGGCTAACCGATACAAGGGGCAAAGTGATTACTGATATTTTAAGTTAACTGAAAGTTAGCTTCCTAACACGTCCCTATTTTCATCCAACAAATAAAAATAATTTTATAAATAGAAAAGGTATGCAGTAAGCAATCCCAGCATACCTTTTCTATTTTTTCTTGCCTTTTGTAACTTTAAGTCCGGTATTAAAATTACAGATCGTTCTATTAAGTACCCGAGTATTTACTGCTTCAATAAATTACAGGCATGAATGATCTCTCCCTTACTTCCCATAACCACCACCCGGTAAACGCCTGCTGCCATTTTACCCACATTCAGTGTAGCCTGATTTTGACTTCCGGTGAATGCTTTGTGCAACATTAACTGTCCCGCAGTTGAATAAATATTTACCTGCCAGTTACTGTTAAGGTTTTGTACAAGACTGATATTAACCGATGTAGTGAATGGATTTGGATAAACCACTATCAATGGCTTTTTATCAGCAGCTAGTTTTACCAAAACGATTGAACTAAATGTAAACCTGCCATCTAAATCTACCTGCTTAAGACGATAATAATTGTTGCCGGTTTTGAAGAACTGGCTATCGGTAAAAGTATATCTTGTAATGACATTACTGTTTCCATTTACCTGGCGCTTCCCAATGGTGGTAAAATTGACACCATCACTGCTTGCTTCAATTTCAAAAAAAGCGTTGTTGGTTTCCTGTTCGGTAACCCAGTTAAGCAAGACACTATTATTTTGGAACCGTCCGGAAAAATAAGACAGAGATACCGGTAATACAATGCCTCCGAAAAGATCAGTAACCCTGGCATAACCCGTATCTGCTTTACCTTCGTATTTCACAAAAAACCGGTCGTAGCCAACATTTACGCCTTTAATGCCATATACCGAACCAACGGCATTTGCTTCTTCAGTTGTATAAGTAAGTCCTGTATTTACTGTGATGTCTCTAACGATCTGATCGCTGTAATATCCTTTGACCGCTACAATAATGCTATCTGTTTTGGCCACTTCAAACAGACTATTCCGATCCACAATTCTAATGCTATCTAAAACTACACCAGCGGCAAAGCCAACATTGATATAAGCGGTATCCAATGCTACCAGTCCATTGTCATTAAAGCCCATTGCCACTGCTATAATTTTACCACTGGCTTCTTTTGGTATCGGGAATATAAATGTACCGTTTAGGGAATCTCTTATGTCGCTCCAGGTATTATTCATTGATGGCGATTCGTAAGAAACGATGATGGTTTTAATATTTTCACCCTTTACACCAAACCATAAACTATCGCCGGCAGTATGGTTACTATTTTTAAGGCTGTCATCAAATGCAATGGCATCCGGTGCCAATACACCTGCAGGCTTAGGATTGCCCGCTAAGTTTTTCAGAAAGCTATATTCTAAAGAAGTATTACCAAAATGTGCTTTGGTAAAACGCGAATTGGAAGGATTTGAAACTGCTTTTGAAGGATTATCTTTCAGCAGACTCAACACTCTTTCGATTACTTCAGGTTTCTCTGTAACGCTGATGGCATCAGGTGCCAAAATGCCCATATTTTTATTACTGTGGCCAATATTAATGGTGGGATACAATTGAGTAAAATCACTTAAAGCATTGCCTGAAAGTCCTCCCTTTCCGCTAATTAACGGAACTACTAAATCACTTTCTTCGCCATCGAACATTTCTTTCAGACAATCGTCAAACGGCCCTTCGGCACATTTTGTTCCCATCATCAAGAGGTAAATCCTTAGCCTTAAAATATCTCTTCCTACAACAGGAAGGTAATACATGGCCAATCCGTTAATGCCGTTAATGCCAATTATTTTCAAAAAGTCAGCCCTCGACCCAAGGCCAAATTTGTACCGGGTCATGATCGCATGTTTTGGAACAGTTTCAAGTAACCTAGTTGGTCCGTTCAAAACCGTGTCAATTGCATGTGAACCTACTTTTAATTCTACAGCCCCATTTTTATCATCCGTATATTTTATCTCATTAGAATTAACCGGGTCTTTATAGTTGTTGCCTTCCAAAATAAAGCGCCTGAAAATAGACCCTACTTCTATGGGTACTTTGATGCCTGCAACGGTAGGTGTAAGTATCCGTCTGTCAAGAATTAAATTGGCCGTTTGAGATCCGAAGTGTGGCGTATTTAAAGTTATCAGCTTGTTTACATCGCTCCTGTAAGAGCGGCCCACCGCACTTTGAGTGTATAGCCTTGCAAAAATACCGCCCCGGCTATGCCCTATCAGATCAACCTTGCCTGCTGATATTTGTTTATCGGCACAATCCTTTAATAAAGCGTCTATTCCATCGGGCACCCAGTTGTTGTAAGTAACCTGCGAATTGATGGCTTCGGGATGATCAGGAATATTGTGGAAAATATTTTTAACCTGGAATGCATCATACAATTTACTTTGAACCAGGTAATCCGCCAATACCTTCATCGAACCCACATAGGACCATACACCATGTACCAACAATACCGGTGGGTGATAAACCCTGATATCACCTTCAATTGCATTGGGCAATGCCGGATTCACGGTATCTTTTACAACAAATTTATAAGAAACAAATTTCTCACTATTGCCATTGTAAACGTAGGAAGGATGCCTGAAGAGATACACAAGACTATCATCGTTGCGTACCAACACTTTCAGAAATCCGTACTCATCCGTATAATAGGCGTTGGCCACTGTTGCGCCGTTTATCTGAATTATTTTTGATTTAGGGCCAGATCCGGTGTAAACAATTAAGGTACTGTTACTGCTGTCTGCAGCAACTTTAACTGTGATCAGCGAATCATTGGTTTGCTTAAGTTGATCGCTGGCAAGACATACCGGCACTTTTTCAGCCGCCAATTCATTGCCATCTGATACGGGCTGCTTTAAATTAAAAGCTACAAAATTCGCATCTATCAAATTGGCAATACCGGCATCTGTTGCAATCCAGATAACACCGGATTTGTCGATGGTAACACCGGTAACATTATTGGATGGCAGCTTATTCAATGCGGCTGTAAACAATACATAAGAAGCGGCGGCTGTATATGAACCACCGGTATATTTTAATAAACCCGCTGTTGTGCCAATAAACACCTCGCCTTTCGCATTGCTTGCGAGAGCGTGTTGATTAATATTTGTTCCGGCAGGAAGCACAGCAGGCAGACCAACATACTGCCATCCCAACAAGTCATTTTTTACCGCCAGGCCTTTACCTAAATTAAAACCAACCCATGCACTACCTCTTCTGTCAAAGTGTATGGCAATGGGTCTTGCGCCGCTGGTACCCAATGGCAATGGTGAATTTGTTTCGTTGATGGTTCCTAAGAACGTTCCGGATAAATTGAATCGGCTAATACGGGTTCCCTGGAAAAAAGGCAATGCGTTGTACGAAGCTCCGCCCACCCACACTTCGCCATGAGTAGTATCAACCGCAACTGAAGGGCAAACCCGTGTGCCCGCTGTTTGTGTTATGGGGGTATTTCGGGTATACGCAGGATAGGGTTCCAGTCCGGCAGGAATGGTATCAAATGTAGTCATGGCTGGCGTTTTAAAGCCGAGGCCACCAGGGTTAACCAGATAGGATGGATTGCCTCCAGGCACAGTAAGGTCGTGGTAAGAATGGGAGCTCCACACTTTTCCATTTTTGTCAATCGCAATTCCCTGAACCCTCCGGCTGGGAAATCCTTTAATAGTAGAATTGATAAGACTTACTGCACCGAAGTGTTGCCTCAAGGTTGGACTGTTGGCATTGAGGTAATCAATACCGCCATAAGTTGCAGAACTATATCCTTCATGGGCTACCCAAATGCCATTGCCCTTGTCTGCAGCAATTTGCTTTATACTTACCCTGTTGAAGCTGTTACTAGAAATTAAGATAGCTTCCGGAACTTCATTTCTTATTTTATATATACCTGCACCGTTTGTTCCGGCCCAAATAATATTGTTTGAATCGACCGTAATACAAGTAAAGGCAACACCAGTCTTTACAACTTTGGCAATTGCTTTTGCAGGATTTTGGGCGGTTGAGCTAAACTGGCTTAAACAAAGCAGCAGTAACAGGTAGATTTTTTTCATGTGTTCAGTTTAGTGTTGGTATTAAAGAACGTAAAATAAATGCCTAAAGAAAAAAGACCAGTGGAGCATTTTGGTTGAACACAGATTCGGATAGTTGTTTGTAAATTTATGAACTGTAATTGATATAAAACAGCCTAATGGAAATATGTCAGGACATTTCTTTCAAAGCCGCTAAGCTTGCAAAAGAACGAACTTCAGCTTCTATAATAGAATTGTTGAACAATGACAAGTTTAACAAGTATTGCTTTTACCTGCTAAATGGAACGAGTGTTGTTTATAGGTAAAAGATCATTTTATAAGAATTTACCGTTAGTTTGCATCATTGAATCGCCTGTGCAAAAAACATGGATACCGAGGAGACTGTAACAACTAAATCAGGTGATTTAATAATGCAGCATATTGGTGAAGAAAGAAGCAACGTACCAAACACTTTTTAGTGGGTTGGGGCATCAATAGGATGACAATACACAGCGGCAATGAAATCTAAAAAGCTAGACCACATTTTAAAAAAGCAAGTAGCTGGAATAACGATTCACCTTAAATTATTTTGCCAATTATTAAAGGTGAATTTGCTTTTTTGTATCTAGCCATGTTTAAAAGAATTTTATTATTATTTTGCAACAAACATCCATTTATCCAAACACAATTATTAAAACCCATTCAAGTTTAAATTTGTTATGCCTTCACGATATCTCAATCACCAAGTATTAACCGGATTTTCTTTCATTCGATATTCACCATTCACCATCCTCCTATTTAAATAAATGCTAACAAACAGAAAACATTTTTTACAAACCACCACATCAGCTACCACGGCATTGTTGCTGTCTTCGCTGGATGTTTTTGCTTTAACACAAAACAACAATACAATGAATACAGGATTTCAATTAAAAGTATTGGCCACCATGTGGGGCTTTCAAGGCAGTGCAGATGGTTTCTGCTCCAAAGTAAAAGAGGAAGGATATGATGGCATTGAAGTATGGTGGCCCAGTGCACAAAAAGATGCAGACGAACTTTTTGCGGCACTCAAAAAACACCATCTTGAAGTAGGTTTTCTGGTAGCTGGCCACCAAAGTAATTACACAGAACACCTTGCCACTTTTAAGGAGATGGTGATTGCTGCTGCTACCAATAAAAAGCAACAGCCGTTGTTCATCAACTGCCATAGTGGTAAAGATTATTTTAGCTTTGAGGAAAATAAAGCCCTGATTGATTTCACCCTGGAGCTTTCCAAAAAAACCGGCATCAAAATCTGTCATGAAACGCACCGCTCAAGGATGCTTTTTGCTGCACCTGTTGCCAAAACCTTCCTGCAACAAATTCCCGGATTGAGAATAACCCTGGACATTTCGCATTGGTGTAATGTAAGTGAAAGCTTGCTGGCCGATCAGGCTGAAACGGTCAATCTTGCCATACAAAGAACGGATCATTTTCACGCCCGCATTGGGCATGCAGAAGGTCCGCAGGTAAACGACCCAAGGGCACCGGAATGGGACGATACTGTAAAAGCCCATTTCGCCTGGTGGGATGAAATTGTAAAAATAAAAAAGCAAAAAGGTGAAGTACTGACCGTGTTAACAGAATTTGGTCCGCCGGACTATATGCCAACACTTCCTTACACCCGCCAGCCAGTGGCCGATCAATGGGCCATCAATGTACACATGATGCATTTGCTAAGAAAAAGGTATTTGTAGCAGCTCAATGGCGTGTTTTTTATTAACCCTTCAACCTTACTTTTTAAACCTTTTTTATCTTAAATTTTTATCCATTGGTGCTGCTCTCATTTATTGAATTCCTTGGCCATTTTCATCCTTTGCTGGTGCATTTACCCATCGGCTTTTTATTCATTGCATTGCTCTTGCACTGGATGAGTTTGAAAAATAAATATGCCTCGTTACGGCCAGCGATACCTGTAATATTATTGGCTGGTTCGGCTGCGGCATTTGCCGCCTGCATCACCGGCTACCTGTTATCTATCAGCGACGAGTACGACCAATCGCTGGTAAGCTGGCATATGTGGATGGGCATTGCAGTTACGCTGGTTTCCCTGATGCTGTATGCCAAAGAAAAGAATCCGCTTTTTGGTGTAAACAAACAACTCTTAGCGATTGGACTTTTTATACTGGTTATGGTTACTGGTCACCTGGGTGGCTCATTAACCCATGGATCCGACTATTTAACAAAGCCGTTCCGCCAAATGCTGGATGGGGATAGTACCTCAAGTGCAGTTGTAAAACCCATTGCCAATTTACCCGAAGCGGTTGTGTACACCGAGATCATCCGTCCGATTTTAGAAAGCAAATGTTACAGTTGCCACAACGATAATAAACAAAAAGGTGGCCTGCGAATGGACGAACTAGGACTGTTGATGAAGGGAGGAAAAAACGGAAAAATAGTTGAACCCGGCAATGCGGATGGCAGCGAAATGATCAAGCGGCTATTGCTGCCAACAGATGATGACCACCATATGCCGCCCAAAGAAAAACCCCAGCCTACAGAAAGCCAGATCGCTTTACTGCAATGGTGGATTACAAACAATGCAGACCCTGTTAAAAAGGTGAGAGAATTTGCTCAACCGGATAAGATAAAACCTATTCTAACCGCACTGCAAACCACGGTAGTAGCGGAACAAAAGGCAAGAACAGACATCCCCGCTGTAACTGTTGCCCCGGCAGATGAGAAAATTATTGAGCAATTGAAAGCCCGGAATATTGTGGTGTTGCCCGTAGCACAAAACACGCATTACTTAATGGCAAGTTTTGTAACCGACAGCATTGTTGACAAAACTGACTTGCAATTGCTGGCCCAATTAAAGCCCCAGTTGATCTGGCTTAAAGTAAGCAATACCAATATTACAGATGAGGCTTTGAGCACCATATCGCAATTGACTAATCTTACAAAACTGGATCTTTCCAATACTTTTATAACGGATAAAGGTTTAACATTTTTAACGGCCAACATTCGTTTACAAACCTTAAACCTCGTGGGCAACAAAGTAACCCACGCTGGTGTCGCAGCATTAAAAGGATTAACGCACCTGCAATTTCTTTACCTCTACAAGACCGGTTTTGATTCAAAAGATCTGGCCGCACTAAAAGCCCTCCTCCCAAAAACAACTATTGACACCGGCGGCTACCAAATACCGTTACTACCCGCAGATACAATGTTGGTTACAGCTATACAGCAGTGAGAAACAAGTGTAAGCTGTTCGGCACCGAAGATCAGACCAGCAACGAATATACCCGACAAGGAAAATTCAGCAAATTGTTTAAGCTAAATTTTGAACGCAGAAGGCTATCTACACCAAGATTGACCGCCACCCTTCGGCTGTTGGTCGGGAGACGCAACAGCGGCGTTCCGGGATAGCTGCTCTCTTTTGAAACCATCACACAGATTTACACTTTTTTTAAACTTCCAATCATTATCAACGGTCAAAAAAAATGATAGCTATTTAGATTGCCGTTGTTGTGTCTCTGACCAACAACCGAAGTTTATGAATCTAAAAGCGAGGCCCATTTCTAACAAGCTATTAGGTAATATTCAAACAACTTTTTCAAGCTTAGCTTCGGCTGTTGGTCGGGAGACGCAACAGCGGCGTTCCGGGATAGGTCTTCTCTTTTGAAACCATCATACAGATTTACCCTTTTTTCAAACCCTCAACGGATTTCAATCTCTAACATCCGCCAATTAAAAAATTGATTGCTATTCAGAACGCCGTTGTTGTGTCTCTGAACAACAACCGAAGTTTATGAATCTATAAACAAGGCCCATTTCTAACAAGCTATTATGTAATATTCAAACAACTTTTAGAAGGTGTGCTTCTGCTGTTGGTCGGGAGACACAGCATCGGCGTGCCGGGATAGGTCATCTCTTTTGAAACCATCATTACTGATTCGTCTTTTTTTTAAACTTCCAATCATTATCAACGGTCAAAAAAATGATAGCTAATCAGAACGCCGTTGTTGTGTCTCTGACCAACAACCGAAGTTTAT
>JBGSMI010000136.1:0-2541 GCA_041740215.1 Ferruginibacter sp. | reverse complement strand
TGTAAGTATTATGGGTTACGGTTTCAGATTGATTTTTTAATACGGGATGCCAGGCAGCATACAGAGCTTGAAGACTGTATGGCAAGAGATGAGCAAAAACTTCATACACATTTCAATATTGCTATGACAGTGGTATCTGTTGCCAAAGCAGCGTATCATTTATCAGTGCCAAAGGCACAAAGAGGAAGTTTTTCGATGACCGATATAAAAATGATGCACATGAACCAGTTAATCACCAAAAGAATTTTCTGCAACTTAGCTTTAGCCCTGAGTTGCTGAAAAATAAAACGTATTTATAACCAGTGCATAAAATTCGGGAGGTTAAGGGCTTAAAATACTACCAGAGTATTGTTATATATGAAGCAGCAGAAATATAAAATGAAAGATGTAAATTTCAAAAGCTTTGACGAGTTCCTTGAGTTTCTACCGGATGACGAATTAAAAATGGTGGAATTATTACGTAAAATAATTTTCAATTGCCTGCCTGCTATTGCTGAAAAACTATCTTATAATGTTCCTTTTTATAAGAGGCATAGAAACTTATTTTTCATCTGGCCTACATCTGTTTTATGGGGAAACAAGAAAACTTATATCGGTGTAAGATTAAGGTTTACCAATGGCTATTTGATGAATGATGAAAATGGCTACCTTGATAAAGGCGACCGCAAACTGGTTTATTTTAAAGATTTTGCAGGCATCACAGCAATAGATGTTGACTTATTGAAATCCTACATTTATGATGTTGCAACAGTTGATGAAGCCTTTAAAAAGAAAATAAAATAACACCAATAATAAATTTTAGAAATTACTTGTCAGGGAAATATTTAATCCTGTAGCTGCTGGTAATAACCTGCAAACACCACCCACACAAACTAAGCCTGCTCTTTGTCTTCCATAACTGAGTAATAATTTATGGGGGCCGGTAGTATAACCTCCGCCAGCATTATAATAGTGAATTTGGGTGTTGCTAATGCCATAGTTATACATATCGCTTGCAAACACGCTAAAGTGTGGGGCATAACTCCATTCCGCCAAAATCCCCATCCAGTTTCCTTTATCCTGTTTGGTAAACAGATGTTGCAGTTCGGTACGGATAGCTTTTTTGGGGGCATATTTATACAGAACATCTGCGACCACAATAGTTGATTTTATACTGGCAAAATTACCACCTTCCACCACCGACTTATTATAAAAAATATGCTGAAGCAAATAATTAGTAGTCCATTTATCCGAAAACTTCTTTTTTACAGAAAGATTAATATCGCTGTAGAACAACTGTTTTCCTGCACCCAAAAAACTACTTTCAAAACTGGTAGCCGTTTGTGAAGTTATTGGCAAAGCATTATAGCGTGAATAATTTAGTGTAATGCTCATTCCGTATTTACCACCCAACTTTGTATTCTTCGGAATTGAATAATAAAGGTCTGCCTGCCCACCGGTTTCGCCCAATGCCTGGGCATTGTAAACATAAATATTGGAGAGATAATATTCCTGTTGCTTAGTGAGTGCCGGAATATAATTGACCAGTACCAGGCTTTGGTCTGCATTGCGGTCGGTTCTGAAATCCATATTTTCTAATCTTCTAAGATTAAGATTAAAACCAAGATTATTTTTTGTAAATCCATAGTTTACCAACAATGCTTTACCTGTATTTGTATTTTGTTGATTGGCTGCATGTGGGTCTTTACTCTTTACAACATACTCTGCAGAAACTGTATGATAGGTATCAGCATAATCCAATCTTCCACTAAAAGCATTTACCGTTGGTTTAAAATCAGGGTCAGGCCCTGTGTATTGCTGATAGCGGCTTACAAGGCTTGCGCCAATGGAAAATGATTTTTCTTTATTTGCCTGCGATGGATTTATTATTCGCCAGTTTGCATCAACAGCCCTTACTATACCATCACTATTTTCAAAGTTCTTTCGCTGTTTGCCGTAAATAAATTTAAAATCAAGATTACTGGTTGGTTTAAGATTAATGCTAACACCTTCCATAGCATTATTAATTCCTAATTGACGGTTCTCCCAACTGCGAAAAACTAAGCCGCTTCCAAACTGCTCGTAAAAATTCCCGACAGTTAATCGAAATTTTTTTTCCTGGTAGGAAAAATATTTTTGAACAAGTTTTGTTTCATTCAATATAAATGGATAGCCCTGTAAAGAAGGCAGGTATGCTTCATATTGTATGCCTGCTGAAAACGTTTGTAAGCGGTAATCAAACTTTAAATAATTATTAGAGCCTACCCTGTCTTGCGGAAAAACGGCATTCGTACCAATGTCTTTTACATAGAATTGATTATTGGTTTCAAAAGAACCACTAATATTTCCATACTTGCCCAAATCAATTTGCGCAAAAAGATGAAATGGAACTATCAATAAGATAAATAGTGTTAGCTTTCTCATAGTTTAGTTGCAGCTATTTGCTGATTGATTTTTTCAAATAGTATAGTTTCATCACCTGGCACGTATCCGGTTTTTTGGTACACTATTTTCCCTTTATTAACCATCATAATAAACGGGATATTACTAACATTAAATGCC
>JBGSMI010000131.1:0-21206 GCA_041740215.1 Ferruginibacter sp. | reverse complement strand
GCAGTTGTACCGTATCAAATACGAACGGCCCGAATTGTTTAAAAAAATAAAATATGCTTTGCATTTACCGCAATACGTGAGCTATTTAATCAGCGGTGTTCCCTGTGCAGATATCACCAGTATTGGCTGCCACACCAATCTTTGGAATTTTGAGGAAAACAACTATCACCATTGGGTCGAACAGGAAGGAGTACTCGAAAAACTGCCACCCATTTTCCCTGGTAATGAAGTGTTACCTGTAGCTTTTATGGGTAATAATTATTCCGTAGGCGTTGGATTGCATGATAGTTCGGCTGCGCTGATACCTTACCTCGTTAATTTTCAAGAACCGTTTATTTTGATTTCTACTGGCACCTGGTGCATTAGTTTAAATCCGTTTAACCAAACACCGCTCACCAATAAGGAGTTGGAAAATGATTGTCTTTGTTACATGACTTATGAAGGGAAACCGGTAAAAGCAGCCCGTTTATTTGCGGGGTACGAACATGAGCAACAGGTGAAACGAATAGCAACATATTTCAACCAAACTACGAATTATTTCAAGAATATTCCCTACAACGCAGGTACCATAACCCAATTGGGTAAAGCTGCAACATTTGCAAACAAAACGATTAATTTGAAAGAATCCGTATTTTCTCAAAGGGATCTTGCACAATTTAAAACAGACACCGAAGCCTATCACCAATTGATACTGGATATTATGGAGCAACAATATTTCTCTACCGAACTGGTATTAAAAGGAACTACCGTAAAAAGAATTTTTGTGGATGGAGGCTTTAGTAAAAATGCCATTTACATGAATCTGCTGGCATCTTTTTTTCCAGAGATAGAGGTCTTTGCCGCATCAATGGCGCAGGCAACTGCCGTTGGAACAGCCTTATCCATTCATAAAGCATGGAATAAAAACTCATTGCCCAATGATATCATTGAACTAAAATTCTATGCTAATACAAGGCAGGCAGAATAAGCCTTTATAAGCTTTTTTCAGGGTTATTTTTTAGCAAGCTGTCGAGACGGGATTCCATTTTTTATACATAATGCCTGCGATATTCCAGCGGCGTTTTTTTTGTAATGGTTTTAAAATGCCGGTTGAAATTAGAGAAATTATTAAACCCGCTTTCAAAGCAAACCGTAGCTACCGTTTTATTGGTTTCTGCCAACAACTTTCTGGCGTGGCCAATTCGTACTTCCAGTAAAAATTTAGAGAATGGTTTTTTAATTCTTGATTTAAAATAGCGGCAAAAAGAATGCGGGCTCATATTGCCTACTTTGGCAATTTCGTCCAGCGTAATTTCTTTTGAAAAATGATCGAGAATGTATTGGTAAATGGTATTTAACCGATCTGTTTCTGAAGCACTAAACGCATAGTGCAATCCTTTGCTGCAGGCCGTTTTCGTATGCCTCGATCGGGCAATGGTTTGTAAAATCTTTAGTAGCAAAATAGTACGATCGCTGTTGGTAGCAGTCAGCAATTGCTTCATCAGCTCGCTGGTTTCTTTGCGGGTACTATTGTTGATACGGATACCTTGTTGTGCCTTTAGTAAAAGCTTACCTATTTCCTGATTTTCGGGTATGTTAAAAAAGGCAGCTCCAAAACAATCCGGCATAAAATGAATGACAATTGCTTCTACTTTTTCGGTGGCGTTTTTCTCCAAATACTTTTCATCGCTGTGCCACAAATGTGGCAGGTTGGCGCCGAGCAGAATCATGTCATCCGGCTTAAAATTATGGATGTCGTCTCCAATAAATTGTTTGCCCGATCCTTTGATGATATGCACCAGTTCTACCTCCTGGTGATAATGCCATTTTTCGTAAAACTGCGGCACTTTATCGTAGCGAACATTAAAGGAATGTTCGGGGTGCAACGGTATTTTTAATAAATGTGGATTCACCTGGTTTGTTTATGATTGGTAGTATGTTGCAATAAAACTACGATATTCTGCCGAATGATTGTTAAGATAGTACATAAAGCTGTTAACCGGATGCCAATAATTTCTGTAAATTCTGTTTACTTTCGTAGCAGTTAAAACGCTATATGATATAAACTGCGTTTCATAAAACCATTCATCTCATGAAAGTCGGATTATTTGTTCCTTGTTATGTCGACCAGTTTTATCCGCAGGTGGCGGTGGCAACCATGGAGTTGCTGGAAAAGCTGGGTTGTGAAATTGTATTTCCCCTCAACCAAACCTGTTGTGGTCAGCCAATGGCCAACAGCGGCTTTGCCAACCTCGATAAAGGCTGTGATAAAAATTTTGTAGAAAACTTCGGGGAAGTTGATTACATCGTTTCACCATCGGGCAGTTGTGTTTTGCATGTAAAAGAACATTTGCAGGATGTCGATGAAAACAAAGCACTGCATATTCGTAAACATATTTACGAGCTAACGGAATTTATCGTGGATATTTTAAAGGTAGAAAATATCACTGCGTCCTTTCCGCATAAGGTAGGCATTCACCAGAGCTGCCATGGTCAGCGGGGATTGCATTTATCCTCTATGAGCGAATTGGTAGCGCCCTCATTTTCAAAGCCTGAACAGTTGTTGGCGATGGTAAAAGGAGTGCAATTGAGTAAGCCAAAAAGGGTAGATGAGTGTTGCGGATTTGGTGGTACTTTTTGTGTATTTGAAGAAGCCGTTTCTGTGAAAATGGGTAAAGATAGAATTGGAGAACATGAAACAAATGAAGTAGAGTTTATCACGGGAGTAGATGTAAGTTGCCTGATGCATATGGAAGGTATTTTAAAAAGAAATGGTAGCCGGGTAAAGACCATTCATATTGCGGAGATATTGAATGCAGGGTAAAGCCCCCCTGCCCCCCGAAAGAAAGCCCCCCTGCCCCCCGAAGGGGGTTCTGGAACTTTCGAATGGTGGGTCTGTTTGATATGGGTTAGAGAATTGCTATTGATTAAAACTTGTTTTTCCAATAGCAATCATCAAAAATATTTATGGTAATAATTTTTTTTAGATAATGTGGAAAAAGTTTAGCAGCGGTATGCGGTACAAGGGGTGTTCCCCCTGCCCGCC
Source organism: Ferruginibacter sp. (assembly GCA_041740215.1). Classification (GTDB taxonomy): domain Bacteria; phylum Bacteroidota; class Bacteroidia; order Chitinophagales; family Chitinophagaceae; genus Ferruginibacter. The sequence continues at coordinate 18,181 of JBGSMI010000131.1, read as the reverse complement.
GAAGGGGGTTCTGGAACTTTCGAGTGGTGAGTCTGTTTGATTTTGGTTAGAGAATTGATATTGATTTTAGGTGAAATGTTTTTGCACAATGTGGAAAAAGTTCAATGGCGGTATGCGGTACAAGGGAGCCGATAGCTATCGGCTGACACAACGATGCTGAGTAATGTTCTTTAGCTGGTTAAAAAATAATGCTATTTAGAAACTGAAATGTTTTTGGTTTAAACATAATGCTGCTGCCTGTTAAGCAAAAAGTAAGTTTTAAAACGGTGATACATACAGGACTTTTGCAAGAGTAAAATGGTTTGGTTAAAAAAATAATTCAATGAAAGATCACGCAACATTATCGGAGAAATTTATAGCGGACGAACCCAGAACAGACTGGCATGATGAAACGCTGTGGTTTGTAAGGGAAAAGCGGGACAAGGCGGTGCGCCAGGTGCCGGAATGGGAGCAGTTGAGGGAAATGGCTTCGCAGATAAAAGACCATTCCTTGTCTAATCTGGATAATTATTTATTGGAGTTTGAGACGAAGGCACTTGCCAACGGTGTAAAAATACATTGGGCTGCTGATGCCGCAGAACACAATGCCATCATATTAAAAATTATACAGCATAATAAAGTCCATCGGGTAGTAAAAAGCAAGTCGATGCTGACAGAGGAATGTCATTTAAATGATTTTTTGATTGAGCAGGGCGTAGAAGTGGTGGATACCGATTTGGGTGAACGGATTGTACAATTTAGAAACGAAACACCCAGCCATATTGTGTTGCCTGCTATCCATTTAAAAAAGCAGGATGTAAGTGAAACCTTTCATGAGCATTTGGGAACTGAAAAAGGCAACAACGATCCGCAGTATTTAACTGAGGCGGCACGGATGCATTTGCGGGATAAATTCATCGCTTCGCAACTCGCCATCACCGGTGTAAATTTTGCTATTGCAGAAACGGGTGGATTTGTAGTTTGCACCAATGAAGGCAATGCAGATATGGGTACGCATGCGGCTGACATTCACGTTGCCTGTATGGGTATTGAAAAAATTATTCCGAAAACGGAACACCTGAGTGTATTTCTTCGCTTGCTGGCAAGAAGTGCTACCGGTCAGCCGATCACCACTTATTCAAGTCATTTTAATAAGCCAAGAATAGGTCAGCAAATGCACATTATAATTGTTGACAATGGCCGCACGAAACAATTGGGCCGGCCTGATTTTAGAAACTCGCTGAAGTGCATACGTTGTGCAGCTTGTTTTAATACCTGCCCGGTTTACCGGCGGAGCGGTGGTCACAGTTATCACACCGCAGTTGCCGGACCCATCGGATCAATTCTTAGTCCTAACCTGGATATGAAGGCCAATGCAGATTTGCCATTTGCGTCAACACTTTGCGGTTCATGCAGCAATGTTTGTCCGGTAAAAATTGACATACATGTCCAGTTGTGGAAATGGCGGCAAGTGCTTACCGAAGAAGGATATGCACCAACCGGCAAAAAAATTGCGATGAAAGGAATGGCTTTTGTGTTGTCACATCCAACCATTTATCGGGTAGCCGGTAAAATGGGCAGGTGGGTAATGCGGGTGTTTCCGTTTATTATGAATAACAAATCTTTCAATCCCTGGTATAAACAGCGGGAGATGCCCACGCCACCTAAACAAAGTTTCAGAGACTGGTACATAAAAAATAAAAAATGAGTTCAAGAGAAAAAATATTAGCAGCCGTCACCGCCAATAAACCTGCGTTAACAGAAGTTCCCTCCATGAAAATAGACAGGGCTTCCATCGACCATACTACCGCAGTGCAACAGTTTATAAAAACGTTGGAAGGCATTGGCGGCAAAGCGATTCAGGTAGCAGATATTCAGGTGATCAGGGATGAGATACAACAGTTGAAAGCGGCGCATCATTACATTGTAAATACATTGCTATCGCTGGGGGAAGTTAACCCGGAAATAAATCCAAGACTGGATGCCAATTCGATGGAGCCGGTTTACAAAACCTACATTGAAGGAACGATCGGCGTAGCAGAAAACGGATCGGTTTGGTTGTATGAAAGCCAGTTGGTGAATCGCATCTTACCATTCATTTGTCAGCACCTGGTGATTTGCCTGGATGTAAAAAATATTGTACCCACCATGCACGAGGCCTACCAACAAATTGATGTGGACAGAGAAGGCTATGGAGTATTTTTAGCAGGACCTTCTAAAACTGCCGACATCGAACAGTCGCTGGTAATAGGGGCGCATGGGGCGAGGAGTTTGGTGGTGTATTTGGTGTGAGGTGGGGGATATCGAGGATCTTTTAGTAATTATATATAATTGTAGCGCAAAAAAGTAAGCTGGTTGTAGACCTCCCCTTTAGGGGTCGGGGGCAAAATAAAGTAGATGGATAATATCAACTACGAATTGCCGTCCTGCATCGTTTTCAGTTCATTAAATACCTCTCGTAACAAAGTCCCGATCATTTATCTTGAGGCCATTAGAATGCGGGCAAAACAAATATCCTTCACCTGTTCGTATGCCCTCAAAAATCTCACCTATCCCGGCACCCCGCTGTTGCGTCTCCTGGCCAACAGCCGAAGCCAATAAAGATGTTTGCGTTTACTAATACAATGTATATATTTTCAGCGGTTTGTTGTTGTCAAAAGACGACTTCACCAGGTGGCCAACTTTATCGAATCCGATTGCGATCCGACGGCAGAAACAGATTTTAATTAATTCAAATAATAATCCCGTTACACGAAACCTCCTCGCTCTGCTTAGGATCAATAGGAGATTTTGCTAAGCAGAAGTTATTTGTTCGCAATACTTATTGTCATTTTAAGGTGTACTTTTTTCCTGCATACTTAAAACCTACAATCCCTGCATTGTTAGCAATAAATACAGAATCAATATTGTCTGAATAGCCTTGATTATGAATAGTCAATACAACATCATTATATCGATGATTGCCAATTGTGTAATCATTTAAACGCTTTGCAATTAGTCCTTCTTTTGTTTGGCCAAACACATTGCACATTACTATGTTTGGATTGTTGTTGCTAAAGGCTTGCATACACAACCAATCAGAGGAACCGAGCAAAAAGTAAATTGAATCAGTTTTGCTCCCATTAAGATAGAGTGCAGTACTTATATATTGAAATGGATAGTAATCACCGCAATCATTTGCTGCTGTCTCCGTAGTGTCAATTACTTTCAAGTTTAAAATATGAGGATTATTAAGGCTGTCAACAAAAGTTAGTTGAGTCTTACCTTTCAACGGAAACCAACTCCTCGCCGAACCTAAATTTAAACCTTTTGTCGAGCAATTGCTACACTGTAAAGATGTCGTTAAGCAATATAGCAGAATAAGCGTTATGAGTAAAATGCTGGTTTTCATTGTAATTTTAATTAACGTTAACGGTCAGGGTAACACCTCCTTAAAAAAGTTGCTTCGTTAAGAATAATCGTGTTATTTATTGTCTAAAATAATCGGTCCCGAATAAAGTTAAGTAAAATATTTTTTGCATTTGTTCCATTGACCTTAAAAAATCCCAGCCATCCTGGCACGCCACTGTTATATCTCAAACAATTGAAACGGTCAGAAAAAATGGGCGTATCTAAAATTGTCGCAGCTCAATAGAGTGTTGCCAACCTTTTTTAAAGTGTTTTCAGCAGAAAAGAACCTGCACAAAGTTGGAAACCCTTCCGAAAATTTTAAATGCACCCGAAAAAATGTAGACAGCATTTATTTATAAAACTTACTATGCCTTCAAAAAGATGGTATTTGTACAATCAGAAAGTATCATGGAAAAAGGGGAGGGGAAAGCATGCAGTAAGCTGGTAATTTTATATTATCAATAAACTATTTTTACCTTGGTGAATGAACCAGCAACCTAAATTATAAAGAAAGGAACGACTTATTGCTTGAACTCAAAAAGAGTAAAGAACAAACTTCCCGTATTAATATTTTGAATAAGATACAAGCAGTCAACCTTGATGTGGACAATGACTCTGCGCTTTTTTACAACAAACAGGCCGAAGCACTCATCAATCAATTGCATGCAGATTTGATGTGCTATCGCTGTAATCATCCTTACGTAAAGAACGACGATGCAAAATTTGACAATTTACTGGCTGTTGAGTACTGCCTTAACGCCATTGCGGTGGCAAAACAATTTAAAGATGATTTTCAAAAAGTAAATTCATATCGGGCTCAACAGGCGCACGAGTACATTATCCTAACGAAATGATAACTGGCGCAGAAATGACGCTGTGGTTTTGGAGGGCGGGTTTCCTTTGTCCGCACGTTACTACTATTCGGTATTGTAAAGTATTTTTACCCACCCGGTAACCTTGTTCGCTTCTACAAAAGAATAGTTTTCAAAACTGCCCAGCACAATTATATTGTTTCCTTTAGTAAGGTGTTTTTTTATGGCAGCATCGGGCTCCGGTCGATCAAGCAATGGCGTTGCCGCTGTAATTTTTTGACTGCTTAGGGGTTGTGTAGTGACCGCTTTTATTTTTACAAAACCAACACTTTTATCCGGCAATTGAACTTTAAAGAAGTCATCCGTTGCCGCCAATAATTGAATGAGCTGGTCAGCGGCAAGGGAGGGTTGGGATCGGCTGCTGGTATTTGTCAGGTCTGGATAGATGACCGTTTTATTTTTTATTCTGGCATACTGCCTGAGAGCGGCAGTGTCTGCTTTTACCGGCTTTGGCTGTGGATAGTTCGTATTTACAAATGGCAACGGATCAACAGCTCCAACGCCAGTGTAAATCCCAAAATGCAAATGCGCCGCTGTGTATTTCGCATTGCCGGTATTGCCAATCAGCCCCAGTGTATCACCGGTAAATACCCGCTGGCCTGATTGCACCAGTTGTGTATCCAGATGAGCATAGTAAAGACTGTAGCTTTTTCCATCGGGCCGCATGAAAACTACTTTCCCTCCCAGGCCGCCGTCCCTTACATTGCCAACAACCCCGTTGGCTACGGCAACCACCGGCGTATATTTTTTTGCCAGAATATCGATGCCTTCGTGACTTCTTGCATTCGCATCACGGCTATCGCCCCAAACACTGATCACTTTTGGATTGTGCTGTTTGTTTACCGGAAAAGCTAGTGACGGTCCATTGCTGATGGTAATGGTGTACCCCAACCCCTGTAACAATTCGGGCTGAATGCGCACCAGGTATTCCCCGGTTTTTTTTACTTCGTATTGGATGGATATAGTAGCAGTATCAGTGCCTTCGAGTAGTCTTTTGTCGCTACCATTTACCTGCCACAGTTCCGTAAACAATAGAAATCCTTTCTGAGGATTGTTTGCCACATTAACCGTTAGCAACTCGCCCTGCTTTGCTGAGAAAAGAAATCCTGCCGCCTGTGGACGATCCACCTCAAAATACCCGGTTTCTTTATACGGTATGCTTATCCGTAGCGGCTGAGCAAGGCTTCCGTCGGCAGCCGCAAGCCACAGTGTACCAAGGCGGGTAGCAGACAGCCCTGCTGCATCCAGACCAGCTTTGTATTTTTCATGCGGGGTTCGTTTTTCAAACAAACCCCGCTGGGGTGTACTACAGGCGGTCAATAAAAATATTAATGTTGCTAAATACCAGCCGATCTTTTTTTTGATGTGCATGTGTTTTCTTTTTTAGTCATTTTGCAAATCGCAGGCCAGAACAAAATTCCCCAAACAGGCTGGCATTTTTTATTGATAGTGACTTTTTAAAAATGTTGGTATCAAAAAGAATACGTTGAGTAGCCTGACTGCACCTGGGAATGAAACTGGCAAAGCGGTAGATATGGAACACTTCGTAATGGAGCAATCTACCGACGAGGCAGTGGCCAGCTTTAAAAGGGGCATGCAAAGTTGAAGTATCCAGGGGGATGAAAAGATATGTCGGGTGCTGCGCTTGGGGTATTTCTTCGATTGCCCTTGTTGGTATGACTCTAAAAAAAACTGTCCGGGCGAGCCCCTGTTGCCTCTCTTAACCAACAGCCGAAGCGCCGATCAAAAAAGAAGTTTGCGTTTACTAACACAACGTGTCCGCCTTTGCCTTTATGGGTTTTAATTAACCCGGAGGAGTATTCATCCAAATACCAATTTTATGTAATCCAATTGCGGACGATTGGAAAAAATGGGTGATGATAGAAGCAAAGAGAAAATCAATTACACACAACGTTCTGGCTCTGCTAAAGCTCGATGAGAGACGTTGCCCGGAAGGGAAGCAAAGAAATACTGGTACACGCTTCGCCCCCGGCCTTGCTTCAGCTTGATGAGAGACGTTGCCTGGAAGGAGGGCTTTTTCATTTAGGATAAAGATTGCAGGAAGAATTGCAAAACACAATTAAAGCCGAACAACGATCAACTGTTGACGAGCTGCCGGATAGTAGCGAAAAGCCCGGTGAGGCATTTGTGGGTTGGGGCCGTGCCGTACTTCTAGCGGATAGCCGGAACAATACCTGAAAGAACAGCGAGTGCTGATGGCTATCATTGGCTTGTTTTCTTTGCCCTTGCTGGTATGTTCCTAAAAAAATAACCTATCCGGGTGATCCCCTGTTGCCTCTCCTGACCAACAGCCGAAGCGCTAACCAAAAAAAGTTTGCGTTTACTCATACAACGTATACGCTTTTGCATAGGTTAATTTTAGTACGGAGAGGTCTTCAAAAGAAACAAACTTTATGCACAACGATGGCGATCGCACGGCAGAAGTGGATTTCCTAAAAGATAAATACTATCCTGGTGTACGCTACGTACGGGTGTATTTAAAATTGTCGCAGCCCGGTACAGGGTTCCCAACCTTTTTTAAGTGGGTTTTAGTAGAAAAGAATCTGAACAAGGTTGGCAACCCTTCCGACAATTTTAAATGCACCCCTACGCTCCCTACTCAGTTTAGGCTTGTCGGCGTTGCTGCGAAACCAACGAATGCAGGAAGTAAATGATAATAAATGCAAATAGTAATACAGGAACACGCAACGTTCCCGGCTCTGCTTGAGCTGATTGAGAGATTATTTTGGTAAGGAAATTTAAAAATGACAGGCCAACGCAAATGCAAAAACCTAGATATTACATTATAAAAAATACCAATCACTATGGTTACAAATACGGAACTTCAACGCTCAAAAATTAAAAAATAGGCAATATGAAAAAAATGACCCTTCCGTTCTTTTTTTGCTTGGTTTCTGTTACAGCTTGTAACAATGGCACCCAGAAATCTGTCGCAGAAAGCAAAGACACTGCATCTGCAATAGACCCCGCAAAAGATTGGAAATTTGGCGTCGCATTGTGGACCTTTCATACGTTCAATTTTCCTGAATCATTGGACAAAGCAGACAGTGCAGGATTAATTTATATTGAAGCAAATACTTTTCACAACACAGGTGCTGAATTAAAGGATTCATTGGTAGGACAACTCTCACCAGTTGGTATTGAAAAACTAAAAGCCATGGTGAGTGCAAGGGGACTGAAATTGGAATCCATTTATATTGCAGGCGATTCCACCATTGATTCCTGGAAAAAAGAATTTGAAATTGCGAAAGGACTGGGTGCGAATTTTGTAACAGGCGAACCTCCCGTAAAAATGTGGGATAGCATTGATAGCCTGGCGGGGATTTACGGAATAAAAGTGGCCATTCACGAACATTGGAAAGGAGTGAGCCAATACTGGAATCCGGATACGGTTTTACTGGCCATTCAAGGTCATCCAAACTTTGGTGCCTGTGCCGATCTGGGCCATTGGCCAAAGAGCGGGATTGATCCACTGGAAGCAGTTAAAAAACTAAGTGGTCATATCATCGGTATTCACCTGAAAGACATCGCCGCTTTTAACGACCCTTCTTTAAGAGATGTTCCTGTAGGCACTGGTGTGGTAAATTTCCCGGCTATATTTGCAGAGTTAAAAAAGCAACATTTCAAAGGTCATATTTATATTGAAAGGGATGCAGAGGATTTACCCAGCAACCTGCCTTCTGTGATTAAAACAGTAAAATATTACAACGACCAGTTGAGTAAATTGAAGTAATAGCAATGAATGAAAACTTGTGAAACATAGATGGGGAATGTGGTAAACCGTATTAGTGTTTCACCTTTTATCCACCTTTTCTACATTGGTCAATGGACGATATTTTATAATGCGATCCTTATCGGTTGCATCAAAGAGTTGCAATGGATAGTACAGTTCATTTGATTAATTTTCAACACTAAATGATAAAAATCTCTCCACATCATATCATAGAAAATTACATCCGGTTAAAAAAATCGGAGAAGGTGGTAAAGGCAGTTTTTTATGTAGGCCATAAATAACATTTTTATCAACGGTAAAATGATAGAACGGAAGGTGAATATTTTTTTTTTAAGAGCTGAAATTAATTCATTGAAGTTATAAAAGATAAATGTGTCGGCTTGAGATGCCATTGGTGCTATGTTTTCCATCAAATAGGCATGTTATAATTTTATAATTTGTGCTAAACGTTTGTGGTAAAAAACCATCAAATTTGCGCCTCCAATTTATACAATCACAAAAAAATATTAAAAGCACTTTGAAAAATATGGTTATCACACAGAAACCAATTATCTTTTGCTTTCTTTTGGAAAAAAATTAAAACCCAATAATCAAATATGAATCGTTCGCATGCTGTCATGAAAGGCCTGATGTTGTTAACCGTTATCCTTTGCATTTTTTCCTGTTCAAAAAAATCCGGTAAACCCAGGATACTTGTTTTTAGTAAAACAGCCGGCTATCACCATGAATTAATCGCCGAAGGAAATATTGCCATTCAACAACTGGGCAGTCAAAATAATTTTGATGTGGACACCACTTCCAATGCATCTATGTTTGTAGAGGATACGTTGAAAAAATATGCAACCATTGTTTTCCTAAGCACCACCGGCGATGTGCTGGACTACAAGCAGGAAGCGGCTTTTGAAAGATATATACAAGCTGGTGGCGGCTATATGGGCATACATGCTGCAACCGATTGTGAGTACGATTGGGGCTGGTATGGCCGCCTGGCGGGTGCTTATTTTTTAGATCATCCAGGTATGAATGATACTTTTCCAAATGTACAGGAAGGTGTTTTAAATATAGTCGATACCAATACCCTTGCGACGAAAGGTTTACCAGTGAACTGGAAACGAACGGATGAATTTTATAGTTTTAAAAAGATCAGCAAGGATATCAAAGTGATCATGACGATTGATGAAAAAAGTTATCATGGCGGCAAAAACGGTAACAATCATCCAATGGCATGGTATCATGAATACGATGGCGGACGTGCCTTCTATACCGAGCTTGGTCACACCAAAGAATCGTTCAGCGAAGCCAATTATTTAAAACATATTTTGGGCGGTATTCAATATGCAATCGGTGATAACAAAGCACTGGATTATGACAAAGTAAAAACACAGTTGCCGCCAGATGACAATCGATTTACCAAAATCCAATTATCGCAGGGCGAGTTTTTTGAACCAACAGAAATGGCCATATTACCCAATATGGATATCATGGTGATCCAGCGCCGTGGCGAAATTATGTTGTATAAAAACGATACCAAAAAAGTGAAGCAGGTGGGCTTTTTAGAAGTATATTCTAAATCGTCTACTCCCGGTGTAAATGTAGAAGAAGGAATGCTTGGATTGGCAAAGGATCCCAACTTTGCAAAAAACAATTGGATCTATATTTACTACAGTCCAAAGGATACTTCGGTTAACCGTTTATCAAGATTTACCTTTAAGAATGATACACTCGACAAGGCTACAGAAAAGGTAATCCTCGATGTGAAATCGGATCGGGAAATTTGTTGCCATACCGGCGGCTCCATTGCATTTGGACCAGACAAATTAATGTATTTTTCTGCAGGTGATAACTCAACGCCTTTTGATGAAGGTGGCGCTAAATATGTTAATAGTGGGTTCGGACCACTGAATGATTTTTCGCCTCGTCCACAATATGATGCCAGGCGATCTGCTGGTAATACCAATGACCTGCGGGGTAAAATCATGCGCATCAAAATCAATGATGATGGCAGCTACGAAATACCGGAAGGCAACTTGTTTCCAAAGGGTACACCCAAAACAAGACCAGAAATTTATGTAATGGGCAATCGCAATCCTTATCGTATTTCAGTCGATCAAAAAAACAGTTATTTATATTGGGGCGAAGTTGGTCCGGATGCGGGCAACGATAGTTTCGCTACCCGTGGCCCTCGTGGATATGATGAAGTAAACCAGGCACGCAAAGCGGGTTATTTTGGATGGCCGTTATTTGTGGGCAATAATTATGCTTACCGTCAATTTGATTATGGCACCGGACAAAGTGGACCTGCTTTTGATCCGCAAAAGCCCCTCAATACTTCAAAACACAATACCGGCTTAACAGAATTGCCACCGGCACAGCCAGCATTTATCTGGTATCCGTATGGCGCATCTACCGATTTTCCACAAGTAGGAACGGGTGGTAGAAATGCCATGGCAGGACCAGTTTATTACACCGATCTGTTTCCAAAAGAAACTCGTTTGCCTGATTATTACAATAATAAATTAATCATTTATGATTGGATCCGTGGCTGGATAAAAGCAGTTACAATGCTACCCAACGGCGACTTTGATAAAATGGAACCTTTCTATCCTTCGCTGAAAGTAAACTCCTTGATTGATATGGAAGTTGGCCCCGATGGCAAGTTGTATTTATTGGAATATGGCAGCGGCTGGTTCTCAAGAAATGCAGATGCAGGGCTTGCCAGAATTGATTTTAACGGTGGTAACAGGCCGCCGGAAATAACGTCGATCAATGTTGACAAAACCACTGGTGTATTGCCATTTAAAATAAACGTGAAAGTAGATGCCAACGATCCCGAAAAGGATAAGGTTACCTATTTCTGGGATATGGGTGATGGTACAAAAAAAGAAACAAACGTTCCAGAACTGGAATACACTTACACCATTACAGGCGATTTCAAAATTTCGGTTGAGGTTAAAGACAGTGAAAAAGCATCCTCAAAAAGCAGTGCCATTAATGTGTACGCAGGTAACGAAACACCAACGGTAAACATTGATTTAACAAAAAGCAATCAATCGTTTTATTTACCAGGCACACCACTGAATTACGCCGTTACGGTAGCTGATAAAACGGATACAGCCTCAATCGATCCTGCCAATCTTTTCGTGTCGGTCGATTATATGGAAGGCTTTGATAAAGCTGCTTTACCAATGGGCCACCAGCAAGGAACAGCCAGTATCAGCGGACGGAATCTCATCTTTTCAATGGATTGTAAAAGTTGCCATAAAGAGGCTGAAAAATCGGTAGGACCTTCCTTCGTGCAGATATCAGAGAAATATGCAAAAGACCCGAAAGTAGTTGATTATCTTACTCAGAAGATAATCAAAGGTGGTGGTGGTGTTTGGGGACAAGTTGCCATGGCAGCGCATCCAACACTTACGGAAGATGATGCACACCAGATGATTGGCTGGATCATGTCGCTCACCAACAAGGCCGCTGTTAAAAAGTCTTTGCCGGCAAAAGGAAGCATCGTTCCTCCGATGGATGCAAAGCCAAACAGTTTATTGCTTTTGTCGGCCAGTTATACCGATAAAGGCGGTAATAATATCAAAGCTTTAACGGGTAGTAAAACGCTTTCTTTTCGAAGCAATATCATCGGCGTAAATGGCACTGAAAAACTAAATGGGTTTACTGCCATTAAAGCCAAAGGCAATTATGTACTGGCATTTCCTGCCACCCAGGGCTGGTTCGCAATAGATTCAATTGATCTTACTGGAATAGGCGCTGCAAACATTGCATTGGGATGGAAAATTGCACCAGTAATTGGGATAAGTTTTGAAGTAAGACTGGATGCTCCTGAAGGAAAATTACTGGGTAAAGGAATGATGCCGGCATCTACCAAAGACCAGCAGGGCGGCGTTGTAAAAGTGCCGTTAGTAGCTGTGACGGATGGTAAGTTTCACACCGTTTATCTTGTTTATAAAGCAACAGAAGTTTTGAAGGCCAATGTTACGTCGGTACAGTTTAGTGGACGGAAATAGGGCGGATGGTGAATTGTGAATTGTGAATTGTGATGTGAATGGTTGAAGGTAAATGGTCAATGGTGAATGGTCAATGGTCAATGGTGAATAATGAATGGTCAATAATGAATGGTCAATGGTGAATGGTCAATGGTGAATGGCTTCCGGGTGCGAATAATTTGGTCTTTAGATTATTGCGTATTGCGGTAACCGTAAAGCTGTGGTGAACATCGGCTGACACAACATTATTGAGCAAAGAATTCATCGCTGGTTAAAAATGATTGTAACAAAATGTAATTAATTGATAAGGAAAAACTGGTGTTAAATAAAAGGTTAATCAATAGACGTATGAGTTGTAAAGTATTTTATTTGTGGGCAATATTGCTGATAGGTATTAAAGTAAAGGGACAGCAAAATATTACCGGAAAGGTAACAGATAATCAGTCTAATCCGATTTCGAATGTGAATATACATTTGCTCAACACGCAGATAATAACCCTCACTAACAAAGAAGGTTATTTCAGGATTTATAATGTAGCAGCAGGAAACTATATCGTTCAATTGTCCAATGTTGGATATGCAACTGTGGCGGGCGAAATTGAAGTTACAGACAAAGAAAATACATTTAATTTTCAACTGCAAAATAGTTTGTTACAATTAGAAGCAGTGACCGTAACGGCTGAGAAAAGAGAAGCACTGCTGCAAAATATTCCAGTGAGTGTGACGTCGATTTCATCCCGGCAGGTCGCTGACTACAGACTTTGGAACAGTAAAGATTTAACGGGCATTGTTCCGGGTTTATATTCGGGAACACCAGGTGACGGAAGAAACCTAACTTCCATTCGTGGTATCACTACCACCTCTTATGATCCTGCGGTGGCCACATATATTGATGGGGTAAACCAGTTTAGTTTGGACACCTACATTCCGCAGTTATCAGATATTGAAAGGATAGAAGTATTGCGTGGGCCACAAGGTACCTTGTATGGCAGAAACGCGATGGGCGGTGTTATCAATATCATTACCAAACAACCCACCAATAATACCAATGGTTTTGCAGAAATAAATTTTGGCAACTATAACCAGCAACGTTACAATGCCGGCATCCGAACCGCGTTGGTAAAAAACAAATTATACTTTGGTGCATCGGGCGTATTTGGTAAGCGAAATGGTTACTATACCAACCAGTTTAACAATGCTTCTTTTGATAAGCAAAATGAGTTGTCGGGTAATTACTATTTAAAGTATTTGCCCGCTGCAAAATGGGCGATTACTATCAATGTAAAACATCAGCATAACAGAAGCAATGGCGCCTTTGCCATGGTAAATGGTGTGGAAGATGCATTCAAAGATCCATTTCAATTAAAGCAAAATGCGATTGGTAAAATGATTGATAACACATTAAATGCATCCCTCTCTGTAAATCATAGTGGCGATAAAATGAATTTCAGTTCGCAGTTGGCGTGGCAAAATAATCACCGGTATTATAACGATCCAATTGATGGAGATTTTTCTCCGTTGGATGCCGTTACGGTCATCAACGATTATGGCAAAGCATGGAACAATGTAAAAGTAATTACACATGAAATGCGGTTTACGGCACCTGCCAATCAATCATCTCTGTTCAACTGGACTGCAGGTACTTATTTCTTTCATCAAAACAATCCTACGAAACAGGCAACGCATTTTGGTAAAGATGCAGGATTGCTGGGTGTGCCGGGAACAGACTTTTCTACAATAAACACAACCACTGGAAAAAATACCGGTATTGCTTTGTACGGACAAATCACTTACAGGCTTATCAATAAGCTATCGCTGATTGGTGGTTTGCGCTACGATTATGAAAATAAAAAATTAGCCGTAAAAGGCGAATACCAGCAGGATGGAGATGATCCTTTTGTAACCACGCCGGATACAAGTGGTGCGGCGCATTTTGCCGCGGTGTCACCAAAGTTGGGGCTGCAATACCAGTTGGCGGTTAACAGTAATTTGTACGCCAGCTATAGCCGTGGTTTTAGAACCGGCGGTCTTACACAATTGTCTTCCGATCCGTCGCAACCCCCGTTGTATCCTTATGAGCCAGAGTATAGCAACAATGTAGAACTCGGTTTGAAAAACGATTTCTTCGACAACCGGCTTCGGGTAAATATTGCCGTTTTTGCAACGCAGGTAAACAATGCCCAGGTACCCACGCTGATTTTACCGGATGCGATTACCGTTACAAGAAATACCGGCGCACTAAATAGTCGTGGGGCCGAATTAGAGTTGGCAGCTACACCTGCGAAGGGTTTGCAAATAGAATACAATCTTGGTTACACAAATGCCAAATATCAAACGTTGAAAGTTTCTTCCAACGGTGATATTATAAATTTGGGTGGCAATCGACAAATATTTACCCCCGATGTAACATCCATGCTGGCATTGCAATACAGCCACCTGGTAAGTGCCCGGCATCAACTAAAACTAGTAGCAAGGGGCGAATGGTTTTACCTGGGCAGAAGTTATTTTGATTTGGCCAATACCATTGAGCAATCATCTTATCATCTGCTCAACACAAGGGTAGGCGTTAGCTGCAAAAAGCTGGACTTGTTTTTCTGGGCCAGAAATATTGCCAATACAAAATACATTGAGTATGCCTACGATTTTGGAGCGGTGCATTTGGGTAATCCTGCTACTTATGGCGTTACGGTAAGAACTTCGTTTTAATATTTTGTCATCATTTTGCGAGTATTTTTGCAAGGGTAGCATTTCCTTTGTTGAAAGCGTGAAGCGTATCCAACAGGTAGTTGCAGATTCCGGTAAAGTTTAAACGTAACATCGCAGGTTTAAAAGAATGTTTATCTAATTAAAATGTACCAGCTCTAAAAGATCGAAATATCATCACTCAGGTTATCGCTCTGGATAAACAAAATTTAATTTTACAAGCTCTAAAAGATCGAAATATTATTGCTCAGGTCATCGCTCTGGATAAACAAAATTTAATTGTACCAGCTCTAAAAGATCGAAATATCATAGCTCCGATCGTCGCTCTGGATAAAAAAAATCAATTATACAAGCTTTAAAAGATCGAAATATCATAGCTCGGATCGTCGCTCTAGATAAAAAAAAATCAATTATACAAGCTTTAAAATATCAAAAACATCATAGCTCCGTTCATCGCCCTTGATAAAAAAAATTCAATTATACCAGCTCTAAAAGATCGAAATATCATCACTCAGGTCATCGCTCTGGATAAACAAAATTTAATTACACAAGCTCTAAAAGATCGAATTATTATAGCTCCTTTCATCGCTCTGGATAAAAAAAAATTAATGATACCAGCTCTAAAAGATTGAAATATCATAGCTCCGTTCATCGCTCTGGATAAATAAAATTCAAATATTATAGCTCTGAAAGATCGAAATGTGATCGCCCCGTTCATCGCCCTCGATAAATAAAAATTAATGATACCAGCTTTAAAAGATCGAAATATCATAGCCCTTTTCATCGCTCTGGATAAAAAAAAATTAAATATTATAGCTCTGAAAGAGCGAAATATCATAGCTCGGGGCATCGCCCCGGGTAAATAAAATTCAAAGAACGAAGCCCTGAAAGATCGTAATATCTTAGCTCCAGGGCATCGCTTTGGATAAAAAAAATCAATGATACCAGCTCTAAAAGATCGAAATATCATAGCCCCGGTCATCGGTCTGGATAAATAAAAATTAAATATTATAGCTCTGAAAGAGCGAAATATCATAGCCCGGGGCATCGCCCCGGGTAAATAAAATTCAAAGAACGAAGCCCTTAAAGGGCGTAACAAATCTTGAATTTTCAATTCTAATCCGTTAGTTTTTACAGGAGCGTATTTCGCCCTTTAAGGGCTTGTTTATTTGAATACTTTTTTCCCCAGGGCATCGCCCTGGGCTATAATATTATGCCCTTTAAGGGCTGAATACTACAACGTGCCACTAAAACCACAAAACTTATGAACACATAATCGCAGCGATTGCAACACCACAAAAATATCTCCGTACGCAACGGTCAGATAAAAATCGGACTCCTTTTTACACAACTATCAAAACATTCCTAACAACGCCAATCTATCCCGCTCACCGCTGTTGTGTGTTTTCACCAACAACCGGAGTAAACTATTTAAAAAAGATTCCCGTCTGCACCAAAAGGCGGCTGCAATGCTATCAACAAAACAAGGGGATATATCAATGGCGGGATTGAAAAAGACGTCATTCGAATTTTGGTACTAATAGTCTTTATGAGGCAGGTAATGCTTAGGATTAAAAACAGTTGCCTCATATTGTTTTTTGTTTTTTTTAAGATGCCAAAAACAGTTACCTGAATGAATTTAAATCATTTGAGAAATCATTTTCTAAAATCCACATTGCTTCTTTTGCTGTTGCTGGTATGCCCTTAAAAAAATCGGCTATCCCGGCACGCCGCCGTTGTGTCTCCGACCAACAGCCGAAGTTCTAACCACAAAAGAAGGTTGCATTTAGTAATACAACTCACTGGTGGATTTGCTCTTAATTTGTTGGTGTCAATCCGAAGCCCACTTTTTGACGATGTTGTGTATGCAAGAGGGGTCAGATAGGAGAGTGTACCAAAAGCACGGCATAGTATAACAAATTAAAAAGATGTAGAATGTACGGCATTTACAATATTTGTCTTACAAAAAATTTCTTCACACCATCCTAGCCCATAAGGTATATGAGTTTTGCAGAGGTTGGTTTAGTTCGACAACGTAATCCAGATCCGCAAAACCTCCACTGGTCGGCTTAGGCGGGGGGAGAAAGTTGCAGGTTGATCCAAAGGTGTGTTGTAAAATTCCTTTATCTGTATTGACGGGATTTTCAAAACAAAGAACGTGAAATCCTTTTATGTAGAAGCCTGTATAAATTGATAACAGAAACTTCATTTCAGATTTCAAAAGGATGGTTTAATGTTGCATTAACAAAGTTATAACTGATAAAAAAAATTATGAAAGCGAATTATCCTACCCCAACGCTACGTGTTATTATAATATGTATAATGTTTAGCTTTTTTCTAAATTCTTGTAAAAAAGAAATAGCCTTAAATCCGAACAGTAACATTTCCGACAATGTTAATTTAACATAGCAGGAACGAAAGCTTGCGACACTTAATAAAGAAGTAGCGAGTATTTTGCTGGAAGTTTATAAGGACCCTGAGGCATACCGGGAGGTAAATGCAACTATATACTCCGGGTATTATGAGGATGAACGTGTGTTGTTGAAGGATCTTTTGTTTCCAGAATACAGTTCATTATATAAAACCGATAGCTTTAAAGTTTACAAATCAAAAGTAGGTATCTTTAAAACAAGGTTTATGGAACATTTGTATAAAGGTGATTATCCATTGCTAAAAAAAACTATTCCATTACAAAATACGAATCTAACTTCTGCTGCATCTATAGGCGCTGGTATAGACACTGCCGCTGAAATATTTAGCAATTCTTCAGGCGTTTCAATTTATTTTCCCTACTCCGAAAACTTTGGATCAAGCTTTACAGCATCTTATTTTGACAACATAAATACCGACCCCTGGGGCGCTTTGGCTACAATAGCACCTGTTGTTGGAAATGCCGATTTTGCTGCGGGCAGCGAGCCTTTCCGGTCAAAATATAATGATTATGATGATCAACTTCAGTATATTATTATTTATACAAGCGTAGTGGTAGATGATGCTTATGCAGAACTAAAACCTACACATATAGTTGGATCAGGAGCAAGGCCATCAGATAACCCTATACCACCGCCAACTGCCCCGCAAATTAAAAGGGTGTTTATTGGATGGGCGCAGTTAAAAAACAAGCAGTATGACAAACTTTTTTCATTTTCTAACGGCGGTGGATCGGAAGTGAAATTTTGTCGCATAAGTGCCTATCTGCAATTGACAAACCAACAGGTAAACACATTTGCAGACCAGTTTGAAGTGCATTATAAAAGAAGGGACATCAATAGAGGTATTTGGAAGCGAATATATAGTGTTTGGGATGCCGATTGGGTAGTAAACAATCTCGAACAAGTAATTGCGGCTTATGAAGAGGATACAGAAGGTACAAAGACATTTACCGCTGGGCTTTCCGCTGGCCTAACCACTACACTTACTGTACCAGGCGCCACCGCAGGCACTACAACTACTGGTACTCTTGGTTATTCCCTAACCGTTAAAACACA
>JBGSMI010000118.1:0-31343 GCA_041740215.1 Ferruginibacter sp. | reverse complement strand
GGACAGTTTGGTACAGCGGCACAGTCAAACAATAGAAATCCAATTGCAATGGCAGAAGCAACCGGAAATTCTAATACCGAAGGTAATACCTTGCTTACCAGGGTGGCGCTCAATTATCGTCCTATCAAAGGATTAGAATTGGATGCGTCCTGGGGTCGAGAAAAACGAAATCCCTATACAAAAACATTTCAAAAAAATGCCGACATTTTTACGCCCAATTTAGTTACCGGACAATACGACAAAACGTCCATTTGGCCGGGTATTACCAGGCTAAATGAAACATGGAGAAACGATTTATACCAGGTGTTCTCCGGTCAGGCAAATTATTCTTTTAAGGTTAAAGACGATCATTCTTTCAAGGTATTAGTGGGGGCACAACAAGAGTTAACAACCCAATATTTTTTTGGTGCTTCCCGGGAAGGATTTATTAACCCGAATCAACCTTTTTTAAACCTTGGATCTACTAATATTCAAAATAATGCCGGCGCCAATGAATTGGCTTTAGTAGGTTTTTTCGGACGGCTTAATTATGGTTTCAAAGAGAAGTATCTATTTGAAGTGAATGCAAGAAGAGATGGTTCCAGCCGCTTTTCCCAAGACAGGGATAAGCAATGGGGAAATTTTGGCTCGGCATCTGCAGCCTGGATTTTCTCTAAAGAAAAATTCTTCGATGGTATGTCTAAGTACATCAATTTTGGTAAGTTGAGAGGGTCTTTTGGCGGTAATGGTAATCAAAATATAGGATCAAATTATGTGTTTGATGCATTTTATCAGCAAAGTAATTATGGCGTAATTCCAAACATAAATGGTACCAACCCCTATTTTAATAATGTAAATACCCTGGGGGTTGCCATTCTTCAATTTGCTAATCCAGAATTAAGTTGGGAAACATCTCAACAATGGAATGTAGGAATGGATCTTAATTTTGCCAAACATTTTACCTTAACTGCGGATGTTTACAATCGTACAATAAAAAGTATGATTCTTCCCCGTAGACTGCCTAGATCTGCTGGAGGATTGAATGATCCATTTGTAAATGCTGGCAGTATGGACAACAGGGGATGGGAGCTATCTGTCAATTATAAAACGAAAGTTAATAAATGGAGATTTGATGCAACCTTTATGTTGTCTGATGTAAAAAATAAAGTGACAGGATTGGTACCCGGCCTGCCATTTATTGGTGGCGGAAGTACAAGAACCCAGCCGGGATATGCACTCAATTCATACTTTGGTTTACAGGCACTAGGGTATTATGCTGATTCAAATGATATAAAAGCTTCCCCATCATTGTATGGTTCGGGATGGAGCACCAATCCTGCGGTAGGGCCTAAGCCGGGCGATTTAAAATATGCGGATATTGGTGGTGTTGATGGTAAGCCTGATGGACAAATTAATGACGATGACCGAACCATTCTTGGCAATAACTTTCCCCGCTATGAGTATAGCATGAACCTTAATATAAGCTATCAAAATTTTGACCTAAATATTTTTGGACAAGGAGTAGGTAAGCGGGAGAATTTCCTGAGTGGTACAGGTGCTGTTCCTTTTTTAGCAACGGATTACATTCCTTCTTTGTTAGCTATTCATAAGGATTATTGGACTCCTCAGAATCCAACTGCTACATTTCCAAGATTACTTGCAGGAGGGGGTTCTTACACCAACAATTTCAGGGCATCAGACTGGTATATTAGAAGTGCAGCGTTCTTTAGATTTAAGAATGTAAACCTCGGGTACAATGTACCTACATCGGTTTTAAGTAGAGTTAAAATTTCAGGAGTAAGGGTATTTGTAAGCGGCCAAAACTTATTTACAATAACCAAAGCCTGGAATGGATTTGATCCTGAGATCAATAACGCAAACGGAGAATTTTATCCGGTGATGCGTACATACACAGCAGGGTTAAACGTAACTTTTTAAAAAAATTAAATTTACAAAAATGAAAAAAATACTATATATCCCAATTTTATTACTGCTAATAATGACCGGGGGCTGCCAAAAATATCTTGACAGAAAGCCGTTGGATGCATCTGCCAGCACCACTTTTCTTAGTAACCAGGATGAAATGGATCAAAGCTTAAATGGGGTGTATGCGGCAAGTTTGTGGACTTTCCCCAATAACACGCCGCTTTTATTTGCCATTGAAGCATCTACCGATATCGGTATTCGGCGGGATCAAAATGCAGACGATTTTATTGCATTGGGCGAAGGTGCATTTTTTATTGGTAACGCACTTGTAAATTCAAGCTGGGACCAGGGGTACAGATTGGTTCAGCGGGCCAACCAACATTTGGTTGGAATGGAAAACGGAAAGAACAATGTTCCATCACAGTATTTCGGTCGAAACAAAGCTGAGATTCTGGTATTAAGAGCCTGGGCTTATTTTCATTTATTGTATATGTTTGGCGATCTACCCTATTATAAAACGCCCCCTACCGTAGATGAAGTTTTGAATATAACCAAAACTCCTCTTGCAACTATTGTTGCAGATTTGTATAAAGATTTAGATGAAGCTGTTGCTGGTTTTGATGCAGCAAGTGCTCAGCCTATATTGGGTAATGGTCGTGTAAATAAAGCTGTAGCGCTTGGTGTAAAAGCTAAGCTGGCCTTATTGATAAAAGACTATGCTACTGCTGCTGCGGCAACAAATGCCGTTATTACAACTGCGAATTATAATTTAAACCCGAGCTATCAAAATTTATTTTCTATTGCGGGACAGGTTGCTAATAACGGCCGTGAAATTCTTTTCAACCAAACTTATCCAACCGACGCATCTACACCCGAAAACTGGATGGTGTGGATAACCGTACCAAGATTGATAACCAGTTCTCAAAGCAGTCATTTTCCATCACAAGCGCTGGTAGATAAATTTGAAGGAAAAGATGGTTTACGCATCGATGCGTCTGCAGTTTACGATCCGTTGAATCCAAGAATAAACAGAGACAATCGTTTAAAATGGACTATTTCAATGAATGGGGATACGTTACTATATAATGTGCAGGCATCCGCCAATGGCAATTATATTCAGCCGAAAGAAAAAACAATTTTTAATTTGTATAGCAATGTACGCAGACGCTTTAACTGGACAACAGGTGTATTTGACAATGTAACAGGCGGCAATACTGATTGGATTGGCAATACAGGCGGAGGTATTCAATGGGCAGTTGGTGCCGCTGGCAGCAGGGGTGGCGTAGGGTATATCTGGAGAAAATATGTTGACTCTACCCAGATACATCAATTAACCAAAACAGGTTATATTCTGATGCGATATGCCGACATTTTATTAATGTATGCAGAAGCGAAAATCGAGTTAAACCAAATCGATGCTTCGGTAGTAAGTGCCATCAACCTTGTAAGGACAAGGGCAGGCCAACCAGCTATTGTTGCTGGCTCGCAAGAACAAATGAGGCAAATCGTCAGAAGAGAAAGAGTAGTTGAATTTGCCGGTGAAGGATTGCGGTTGTTTGATTTAAGAAGATGGGACATTTACGAAAAAGCCAATAGCGGTCCTGTTGTAGGTGCTGCATTTGACCCCCTTGTAGCTCCTGCTACACCTGTGTTTGATGCAAATGATCTACCCGATTATACTGCGAGTATCAATCAACGAATCCGCTTTAGAAATCAGGTAAGGAATAATAATAATGCTAAATTTAAACTTTGGCCAATACCTCAGTTTGAGATTGATGTTAATCCTACAGGGATTAAGCAAAATCCTTTATGGTAATTTTTTTTAGGGAGCAGTAATCAAAAGGGTGGCCGTAAAACGCTGCCCTTTTTTAAAGGTATTTATCATGCAACAAAGAAATGGAAGCCTGGATGCCCTCAGGGGCTTTGCCATCCTCACGATGGTATTAAGTGGCAGTATTGCTTATGGAGATGTGTTACCTGCATGGATGTATCATGCACAGGTGCCACCGCCTCTGCATAAGTTTGATCCTTCCATATTTGGTATTACCTGGGTAGACCTGGTATTTCCTTTCTTTCTATTCAGTATGGGAGCTGCCATTCCCCTTTCACTAAAAAAATACATTGATAATAAAAGCGGTTTTAAAACCATTGCCTGGATTGCAGCGAAACGTTTTTTACTGCTTACTTTTTTTGCGTTATTTACCGAACACATGCGGTCTTGGGTAATATCAGATGCTCCGGCGGCTAAAGAACATTTACTTTCCTTGCTGGCATTTCTATTGGTTTTCTTTCAATTTTATGATAATAAAAATGAAAAGTTTAAGGCTTTTTTTATTGTTGCAAAAATTAGTTCCTTTCTTTTGGCGGCCTTTTTATTATGGCAACTGCCTTTTTGGAATGGAAAGGGATTTGATTTTTATAAAAGCGATATTATCATAATGGTGCTGGGTAATATGGCTCTTTTTGGTACGCTGATTTATTATTTTACCGCCAGTAAACCTTATTTAAGAATGGGTATGTTGGTATTTATCATGGCTGTTTTTCTTGCTGCAAAAGAACCTGGTGCAGGCTGGGCAAAAGATGTTTTTAATTTTAGTCATGTTGGCCGGTTTAATTTCGACTGGATGTATCAATTTTATTTTTTGAAGTATTTATTTATTATTATTCCTGGTACCATTGCGGGAGAGTGGATGTTGGAAGCGGTTAATAAAAAAGTATGGGTAGGCGACAATCTGGAATTGGAAAAAAAGCAATTGGATAATCAAGATGAAAACATACTGGCATTGATTGCAGTCACATTGGTTTGTGTAAATTTATATGGATTGTTTGCAAGGATGTTATTGTTGAACCTACTTGTAACAATGCTGCTTTGTGGTCTGTCAGTTTACGTTATGGTAAAGACGGATGAAAATAATTTATATAGAAAGCTGGTAGCGGCGGGAACTTTTTTTTTGTTGTTGGGCTTGTTTTTTGAAGCCTACGAAGGCGGTATCCGGAAAGATCATTCTACTTACAGTTATTATTTTGTAACAAGCGGCCTTGCATTTTTTATTCTTGTTTTTTTTGGTGTTATAGAAAGGCGGAGATATTTTTCTTCAATAGTAAAATATTTTTCAATGAACGGTAAAAATCCAATGGTGGCGTATGTTGCAGGTAATCTTTTATTGTTACCAGTTTTGTCTTTAACAAAGCTAAAGCCTTACTGGGATGGCATGACTCAAAATTCATTCATAGGATTTATGAAAGGAGTTATTTTTACAGCGATTGTGTCGTTGATTACAATTTTCTTTGTAAGACGCAAATGGTTTTGGAAAACATGATGACTAGCTGGCAATCCCTGATAGCACCTGAATTCAAATGTAAAACTGATTGTAATTCTTGTTTGCTGAATTCGGGAATTGATTATTCTATCAGAAAAAAATCATCAATTTTCAACCCGGCAGCCGGATGAAGACTTTCTATTTTGATGGATTGTATCGTTAACTTTTTTTGAAAGAAATCATACAAAGTTTTTTCATTTTTACCTGTAGTATGTGCATAAATCATTCGCCGGTCATTTATGCTTCTTACCTCTGTTCCATATCGAATTTGTTTTTGGTAAACAACCCGGTTATTATTGATAAACCGGATAGTTGCAACCGGCGTACCCTCAGGTAAAATTGTTTCCGTAGTAGCCTTTAATCTAAATCCTTCCGTCTTTAAATTATCAGTCATTAAAGTGAATATTTTCGGATGGTTCTTTTGCGTGGCAGATGAAATGTTCTGCAATTGAATAGGTTCAGTAATTCGCCAACCATTTTTATTTGTGATGGGTTTGGGTTGACTGTAAAACCTGTTGATCCATTCTTCCGTTGGGTTATAGTTAAGCTCACCGGGTAGTTCAGTCCGGCCACTCCATGAATAATCCAATGCCAAAATGTAAGCACCAAACTGTTCAATATTCAGCAACATATTTTTTTCACAGCTTTCAAAATCGGCCCAGGTGGTCTGTAGTACACCAGCTTTTTCATCAATGGCTGCCTGCACAAATCCTCGAACATTATCAGGTCCCAACCAGGGTGAGGCCAAAGGGATATTTTCATTTCTTTTCCAGATTTGCAGATTTACTTTGTACGCTTCCGGATTCGGATTGTTGAGGTAATGCCAGTCGGCTACATAACTGTTCTTCGGAATAAAACTACGAATGATTGCTGCCCGTTCTTTTGATACACCATTGAGGGCATCAGGCCCTTCATCTGGTCCAAGCCCCATGTCTCCCCATAACATCAGTTTGGCATTTTTCTTTTTTGCATATTTATTCAGAAAATCAATTTGTCTCTTGAAATATTCTATTTCCTTTTCTTTTGGTTGATTAAAACCGATCATGCCAATTTCATCCAACCCGATGTGCATGGTCGTTGGCTTTAGTAAGTCAAAAGCTTCATCCCAAATTTGTTTTACTGCATTTTGAGCTTGCAGCAGATTGGGATTTAAGGTATAAGGATATTCGGGGTTAATAGCCATAAAGCGATTCACCTTCGGTTTAAAAAACCATTCCATATGTCCCAGGCTTTGAATCAAAGGAATTGGTTCATTATAGTTCAACCGCAGATAATTAAAGGTTGCTTTTAAATCTTTTAATGGTACTGAGATGCTGTTGTGAATTTCAGGCCTGCTTTTCCATTCCGCCTGTTCACATTGCAATACAACCTTGTTCATTTTTAAGGGAAAAAGTATCCGGTCAAACATCCGCCTGTGCAGTTGCCACGATGTGGGGCCGGTAAACATGTGAATTCCTCTCCATGCAACGGATGGTTCATCTTTAATTACTCCTTGCGGAATAATTAGTTTTCCATTTACATTCTTAGTGATTGCTGCTAATGTATAAATGGCATGATGTAGCCCTTGCTTCGATTTAAATCCTATGTTAATGCCCCTTTCTTTTACTTCAATAAGATAACCCTCCTCAGCCAAAGTATCACTTTGTGTTGTGATTATATTGGGGAAATAGTTATCGCCAATTTGCCAGTGCAGCCGGATAATATTTCTATATTGATTCACTGCTTCGCTCGTGAAACCATTTTTGTTATTGGGAATAATGTAGGGTTGCTGCGTTAGCTCAACAAATTTTGGTTGTGGTAACAGTACACTTTCTTGAACGTTTGCATTCCAGGTCTCCTTTACATAATTTGCTTCAATAACTTTTGTCACCGGATTATTTGGAGGTATTTCAAAAGCTTGTACAGCTTCAATAAAAAACGAACGTTGTAGTCTGGAAGAATCCGTTACCCGAATATTTTCGTTATATAACACCATGTATTGCGACCGCTTCGAAAACTCTTTTTCACCGGGCTGAAGATTGGCTTCCAATCTCACTTTGAACGGATGTGAAGCCGTGAATTTAAAAGTTCCAAAAGGTGTTTGGGCGAATAGAATTTTTTCATTAAAAAGGCTCCAGTCATTTACTTCAGCTTGCAATTCGGAAGTCCATTTGGCTTCTTTAAAATAGGGTAGCCATATTTTAGCATACACAACATCAGCCAAACCCGCATCTTTCAAATTCCATTTGCAATCAAAGTACGTACGGGCCATGGGGCCTTGCTGCTCCAATTGATAAATTCCATTCACTGCCGTGTTTTTGCTTCCGATAAATAGCGTTTGATTGCCGCTTTTTGAAGAAGATGCATCCTGTTCCCACCAGGTAAATAAGTAATGATGCTGTTTCTTATCCCAGGTATAGAAATTGATTTCGGAACCGGTAATCCAGCCTAAATTATTGGTGGTTACATGAAGCCCTTTTTTGGGAATCAGGCTTGCGTTTGTTTGAGAAAATAGAAAAGGTGTTATTGAAAAAAATAACAATAGCCCAATAATTATTTTGAGTTTCCCCGTCTGATTAGTACACATTGTAAACTAATTTTCCTCCTTGTAGTAATTGTTGATGACGGATTGACAAAACCGGTATTGATTTACCGTTCAACAAAATAGATTCAATGCCTTCGCCATTTTTCTTATTTAGTTTATTTACTTGTATCTGTAATTGTTTTTTATTGGGCATCATGATGGTTGCTTTGTCAATCAACGGATAACCAAACACATATTCTCCGCTTGCCGGGTTCATAGGATACATCCCCAATGTTGACCATACCAGCCAGGCGCTCATTTGTCCGCAATCGTCATTGCCACTCAATCCATCTGGTCCGTTCTTATACAAACTATCGACTACCAGCTTGATTTTTGCTGCCGCTTTTTCGGGATGCCCAAGTGCGGTGTACATGTAAATGATGTGATGACTTGGTTCATTGCCATGTGCATATTGTCCTATTAAACCACTTACATCTGCAGATGCATTTTCGCCGTGTAAATCAGAGGGGGCATTGAATAAATCATCTAATTTATTTACGAGTTTTTCTTTGCCGCCATACAATTTTGCTAATCCATTTACATCGTGTGGTACAAAAAAACTATGTTGCCATGCCGTACCTTCTATGTATTGCCCATCAAAACCATGCTCGGAAAGCAGCGGATCAAAAGGCTCAATAAATTTACCTGTACTATCTTTTGCACGCATAAACCCGGTGTTTTTATCAAACAGGTTTTTATAACTCATGGCTCTTTTCATAAAATGATTGTAGTCATTTTGCTTGCCTAATTTTTTGGCAACCTGTGCAATGCACCAATCATCATAAGCATATTCCAACGTTACGGTCACACTCCAGCCTTCTTTGTCTTGGGGCAAATAACCAAACCGAATATAATCTTGTGTGCCACGTTGTTGTTGGTTGGCACTTTTTAGCATGGCTTTATAGGCATGGTTTACATCAAACCCTTGAATGCCTTTTAAGATGGCATCTGCCAAAACGGGTATGGCATGATAACCAGTCATGGTATTGGCTTCCCAGGTACTGATGTCCCAAACCGGCAGCAATCCATTGTCCTTTTCAAATTGCAGCATGCTGTTAACCAGGTCCGGCAATCGTTGTGGTTGCGTAATGGTAAACAAAGGATTCAATGCCCTAAAGGTATCCCAAAGGGAGAAGATGGTGTATTTTTGACCCTTTGCTATCTTCACCACTTTGTTGGTATGATTGCGGTAAGTGCCATCTTTATCGGAATACAACACAGGGGCTAAGCAGGTTCTGTAAAGCGCTGTATAAAACCTAACTTTCTCTTGTTCGTTTTTGGTAGTAATTTTTATTTTACCCAATTCCTGCTCCCACAAGGCTGTTGCTTTTTGAGCTACCTGTTTAAATGTTTGCTGCTTAATTTCATTGATTGCCAGTAATGCACCCGCAGTACTTACACTACTAAGGCCCACTTTAACCAATAATGGTTGTCCTTTTAAATTAAATTGTAACAATGTTTTTACAGCCCTCCCGGTATCTTGTAATCCCTCGTTCTTTTGGCTGTTTAAAAACTGTTTGGCTACAACCGGTGATGAAAATATTGCAGCAAAAAATACCCGCTGGTTTTTAGCCCAACCGGTACTATACCGATAGCCAACCAAGGTGGTGTCGTTAATGAGTTGGAGCATTCCGTTGGTACTATAATCCCAATTGATGCTAAAGCCCATATCAAATTGAAGCCATGCATTATTTCCGGTAAACTTGTATTGATGATAACCACTTCTTTCCGTGGCAGTAAAACTACAGTCAACACCGTTCTCCAATGAAACACTGTAAAAACCGGGACTTGCTTTTTCATTGGTATGTTTAAAAGGAATTTTAATTTTTTCCTGCCGGATCAAACTGGTATCTGTTAGCGGAAGTACACTGATATCGCACCAGTCACCAATACCAGTGCCGCTTAAATGGGTATGGCTGAACCCTGCGATACTATCACTGCTGTAATGATAGCCGCTGCTCCAATCCCAACCTGTTACACCATTATCCGGACTCAACTGTACCATACCAAAGGGCACCGTAGCACCCGGATACACATGTCCATGTCCACCGGTTCCCAAAAATGGATCTACATAGGATGTCAATTGCTGTGCATGGGAGTTGCAATATATTAAACACAGTAGCAGCGATGCCTTTAAATATTTCATAAAAAATGGGGTATTAATTGCTATGGAATAAGGGGATATTGAGCGGTATAAAATGGCAATTTATCTTTTATGCCTTCATAAAAGAAGAAGCATTCTCCTTTAAAGCCATTGGTTCTGTTATTACTGATCATAGCCCTCAAATACGCATCTGATGCAACATAAGAGCCAGATTTTACCAGCACGCCCGGGTAAAAAGGTACAGCAGTATTTCTGTAATATGATTTTTGTTGTGTAATTGTTGCAGTATATGCGGCAATATCGTATCGATAACATTGCGGTAAAATGGCATCTACCCATGCACTATCCACCCAGGTGGGCCAGTCTTGTAAATACTCAGTTAAACTAAATGGATAGGTACTGGGGCTCATGGTAAATTGTATACCAGGCTTTATTGTTTTAACTTCTGTTCTCAATTTTTTCAAAAATGAATTGAGTTTTTTCGCCCTCCAATTTATCCAATCTGCATTTTTAAAATCAGCGGGTGGTGGAGTACCTGTCTCGGTAAAATATAAGTTGCTGGTATAGTTGTCATACCCTGCGGTTGATGGAACAGCCGGTAAACGGTCATCGCCTTGTACACCATCTACATCATATTTGGTGGTTACTTCTTTAAACAGGTTGATAAGGTAATTTTGTACTTCCGGATCAAAGGCATTCAGCCAATCAAATCCATTTTTTACCACCAATGCGCCTGCTGCATCTTTTGCTGCCCAATTTGGTTTTGCAGCTATGATTGCACCACCATTGGCGGAGTAGGAGGAAGAAAAACCATATTCAAACCAGGCATGTACTTTTATTCCTGCGGCATGCCCCTCTTCAATCATTTCCTGCAAAGGGTCTCTGCCTGCATACCTTTCTATAATGGGAATGCCAATTAAATTTTGCATAATGGTACTTGGGTAAATGGTTCGTCCATTGTTGTAAACCACCATAAATATATTATTGATTCCAGCCTGTTTACATATTTGCACACATTGTTTAATGTTGGCTCTGCTGTCCAATGCGGTACTTGCCGCTGTAGTAACCCAGGCACCTCTCAATGCATTGGTATCCCAAACCGGTTTCGGAGGATTTGATGGTGCAGGCGGTGGTGGGTTGGTGACTACAGTTGGGCCGGTTTTTTTAGAACAGGAAACGCAAACTGTTGCTATTACAATCACTGTTAGAAGTAATTGGCTTAAACGGAGTTGAAAAAATTTAACCATGATCAGCTTACATTTAATTCACATACAAACTTAATTAAAAAAATATTTTAATTCTAATTAGTTTTTAAAATAATTTATTATCTTTCGCCAGATTTACTTGCATTATTAATAAATCACACATTTTGGATAATAAAACATCTACAAAACGACACCCAGCTTATTGGATTCCTACTACCTGGTTCGCAATGGGATTGCCCAATCTGGTATTGAGTGGAACAGTGGTTTCGCTAATGTATAAAAACATGGGTTTTTCAGATACTCAAATTGCTTTGTGGACGGGGATTATTATTTTGCCCTGGAGCTTTAAACCTATCTGGGGGCCGTTTATGGAGTTGTACAAAACCAAAAAATTCTATATCTATACTTCACAAATTATTTGTGGATTACTATTTGGTTTGTCGGTGCTATCAATGTTTTCCGATCATTTTTTTGGTATTTCGGTTGTCTTGTTTTTACTAACTGCATTTTTTGGTGCTACCCAGGATATTGCAGCAGATGGTTTGTATTTGCAGGAACTTTCTCCTAAATCGCAAGCTATGTATGTAGGTTGGCAGGGTACATTTTACAATTTTGCTAAATTATTTTCTAATGGAGGAATGATATTTTTAGCAGGCGTATTAATACCTGTTATCGGTAACACCAATGCCTGGGCAATTGTGATGGGCATTTACGCAGCAGTGATGTTATTGTTAGGATTGTACAATCAAAAATTTTTACCATCAACCGGTAATCAAACGACTATAAAAAGTGCTGCCGATGTATTGGAAACCTTGAAAGATGTAATCAGTAGCTTCTTTCAGAAAAAAAACATTTGGTATGGCATTTTATTCATCATGTTATATCGTTTTGCAGAAGGGCAAGCCATAAAAATTATGCCCTTATTTTTTAAAGCAGATAGAGCTGTTGGAGGTTTAGGTTTGCAAGAATCAACCCTTGGTATGCTTACTGGTATTTTTGGAACAATTGCTTTTGTGCTGGGCTCTTTGGCTGCTGGTTATTTTGTATCAAACAAAGGGTTAAATCGCCGTACTTTATTGTTGCTTTGTGCATGTTTTAATTTGCCTTTTGCTTCCTATGCTTATTTGGCTATTTCACAAACAGAAAATCTTTGGCTTATTGGCAGTGCGGTAGCCATTGAGCATTTTGGATATGGATTTGGATTCATTGGCATTATTATATTTATTATGCAACAAATTGCACCGGGTAAATATCAAATGGCTCATTATGCTTTTGGTAGCTCTTTAACTTATTTAGGTTATACCATTGCATCTATGGTAAGCGGATTGGTAAGTGATTATTTAGGCTACAAAGATTTTTTTATCTGGGTATTGATCGCAACCATTCCGGCCTTCATCATTACCTGGATAGTGCCGCTCAATAAGCCGGATACAACATTGAATGAAACTGAATCGATCATTGAATAAACTGTTATGCAATTGAAATGTAAATTATTATGCCTGCTGTGTAGCCTTGGTTTGATATCTTTTTTACAGGCACAGGCTAGGTACGATTCCTCTTATTTAACCACCTATTATGAGCAGAAAGTTTCTATGTTCCGGCTATTGCCGGATACAAAAGACGAAATCATTTTTTTAGGTAACAGCATTACCGATATTGGTGAATGGGCTGAAATTTGGAATAGTATTCAGGTAAAAAACAGGGGTGTTTCAAGCGACAATACCTTTGGTGTGTTGGCAAGGTTGGATGAAGTACTTTCATCCCGACCGGCTAAACTATTCATCATGATTGGTATCAATGATATCGGCAAAAATATACCCGATACTGTTATCTTAAAAAACTATCAAAAAATCATTGATCGGGTTGCAAATGAATCACCTGCAACCAAATTGTTTGTACAGAGTATATTGCCGGTTAATAAAGCATTTACAGATTTTAAAAATCACCAAAATAAAGATGAGCATATTGTTTGGGTAAATACTCAATTACAATTCTACTGCAAAGAAAAAGGCATTCGTTTTGTAAATTTATATCCTCATTTTTTGGATGAAAACAACCAGTTGAGTAAGCAATATACCAATGATGGACTTCATTTAAATGGAGCTGGTTTTATGAACTGGAAATCAATTCTGATACAAGAAAAATTAATGAAATAGCATGCAGATTACCGGCACTTTTTTAGATGAAATCAGTCATGATATACCGCACCAAAACTGGGGCCCGGTAGAGTGGGAAAAAGATTTTCAGCACATGAAGGCTGCTGGTATTGATACCGTTATTTTGATCCGCTGTGGCTATCGTAAATTTATGACCTATCCTTCTGCCTATTTACAAAAAAAATACAATGCCTATGCACCGCCCATCGATTTGGTAGAATTGTATTGCAGCCTTGCTGATGAATATGGAATGAGTTTTTATTTTGGTTTATATGATAGCGGTCATTATTGGGATACGGGTAATTTGCTGCATGAAATAGACGACAATCAATTCATCATAGAAGAAGCCTGGCAAAAGTATGGACATCATCCATCTTTCAAGGGTTGGTACCTGAGCATGGAAATTAGCAGGCGTACCATCGGTGCTGTAGATGCTTTTAGAACGCTCGGTCTTCAATGCAAGGCCATCAGTAATAATTTGCCCACTTTTATTTCTCCCTGGATTGATGGGAAGAAAGCGGTGATGGCTGCTGCTGCGGAGCTTACAAAGGCAGATGGTATAGAAGTGGCACAACATGAAAAGGAGTGGAACGAAATATTCAGCGGTATACAAGGTGCGGTAGATGCAGTGGCTTTTCAGGATGGGCATATTGACTTTAGTGAGCTGGAAGCTTTTTTTGCTGTGAATAAAAAACTGGCCAATCAGTATGGCATGCAATGCTGGACCAATGCAGAAAGTTTTGACAGAGATATGCCGATTAAATTTTTGCCTATCAAATTTGAAAAGCTGCGATTGAAATTGGAGGCGGCCAGACTTGCTGGTTATGACAAAGCGATTACGTTTGAATTTTCACACTTTATGAGTCCGCAGTCTGCCTACGTTCAGGCGCACCATTTATACAACCGATACCAGGAGTATCGCAAACAATTATAGCAATGATGATGCTGGTAAAACTATTGTCAGCAGGGCAGGTGATATTGAATTAAAAATCGAAAATTAGAAAGTCGTGAATTTAATTGATAATAAAACTGAATTTATGGTTATAGAAAATGCAGATCAATTTACAATCCAAATGCCGGTTGATTACGTGCATGCTGCGTTAGGGATTGCAGCGAAAAGCCCGGAGGCAGGCGAAGTGAAACGCAGCCTGCCGAGGACTTGCAGCGGAAAGCCCGACCCGCAGGGGAACGCCCAAATCACCAACGGTGGGCTTTTTTTAAATAGAGCCAAAATGGTTTTGGCCATGGCATGTTGTTTTTGTTTACTGTACGGAAATGTCCTTGCTCAA
Organism: Ferruginibacter sp.; assembly: GCA_041740215.1. Taxonomy (GTDB): domain Bacteria; phylum Bacteroidota; class Bacteroidia; order Chitinophagales; family Chitinophagaceae; genus Ferruginibacter. Next base: position 16,801 of record JBGSMI010000118.1, on the reverse strand, counting down.
AAAGGTGCAAATGCAATACGAGGTACCTGGATTACGAATGTGGGAAGTGAAGCAATGTATTCAAAAAAGAACATTCAGGAAGCAATTGATTTGTGTAAAAAAAATGGGATAAATAATGTGTATGTGGTGGTTTGGAACAAAGGCGAAACTATGTATCCGAGTAAAGTAGTGGCGGATTATATTGGCGTAAAGCAAGCAGCCATTTTTGGAGAGATGGATCCTTTAAAAGAGATGATTGAAGCAGGCCATAAAGCGGGGATAAAGGTGCATGCCTGGTTTGAGTTTGGCTTTAGTTACAATTATGGCGACAGCAATAGTATTTGGCAAAAACGTTACCCACACTGGGTTGGACGTGATGTGCAGGGGAACATCTTACAGAAAAATAACTTTTTTTGGTGGAATGGATTGCACCCTGAAGTGCAGGATTTTATGAATAAGCTGGTGTTGGAAGTGGTGAATAATTATGATATTGATGGTGTGCAAGGTGATGATCGTTTGCCTGCCATGCCATCTAATGGTGGCTATGATTATTTTACTAAAAATATGTATGCCAATGAGCATGGTGGTGAAATGCCTCCTGTAGATTATAAGGATACCTCATGGGTACAATGGCGGGCGAATAAATTGAGTGCTTACATAAAGCAACTGTACCGGGAAGTAAAGGCAGTAAAACCCGGTTGTATAGTTTCTTGGGCACCCAGCATTTACCCGTGGAGCAAGGAGCAATATTTACAGGATTGGCCTGCCTGGCTCAATGGAGGATATGCAGATTATATTTTGCCGCAACTGTATCGCTATGATATAACGGCCTATAAAAAAATAGTGGATGAATTGAATACGCAAGTAACCAAAGCGCAAAAGACTAGGGTAGTGCCAGGGATTTTAACTGCATTGGGAGATGGCTATTTGGTGAAAAAGAAATTGCTGCAGCAAATGATCGATTACAATCGAAAAAATGGATATAACGGCGAATGCACTTTCTATTTTGAATCACTGAAAAAATTAGGTGGCTATTACTGATGGATGGTTTTGAATTCACTTGCTGGTATTGGTCACACATACGACACCGATGTTGAGACAATACTGCCAGCATAAGCTTTTGCAGATAAAGTAGCTCCCTGCCGAATGATATTAAGCGAGCGAAATCCTTCTCCCGGTAATTCAATTCTTCGTTCATTCAAAATAAGCTTGATTAAATCATTTTTTGTGGCTGGTGCAAAAGTAGTTGTAGCATCTGAACGCTGCTGTACTGCATTTAGAAGCTCTTGTGCTCTACTAATAATGGATAATAGCGGAGACTTATACGCCTTTGTGAGCGGTTTTTCGGATAAACCGTAAATTAATTGAAACGGGTACATAGATTGCTGGATCCATACATCCAGTAACCCGATCTGGATTTAAGAAAAATATTTCATACAAATCGTTCTTGCATTTTTTTACAAATAAATCACGGTAGCAGCATATCAAATTTGCTTGATGCTACAATTGTAAGTTAACTTTTAATCGGTAATTCTGAATTGCATTTCTTCAACCGTGATGGTAGAGGTATTGTTATTATTTGTTCTTATAAAAACTTCGATATAGTCATTTGTAGCCATATCTACCTCTGTAATAAGAGTGATTTGGAAACTTTGATTGTTGGTCGAAGCGGCCATCGATCCATTGGGATTTAAAATAACTACCCCATTTTTAGCAATAGCAATTGAAAAATCGGAACTGTTGGCTGGTGCTTTTGCCCCGATTACGATAGAAATTTTTGACGTAATATTTTCACGGCCCGTGTAGGTAAGTTTATTGCTACTGCCGGTAAACTTCTGCTGTTTTGAAACAGTAGGGGTACCGGCAATTTTATAGAATGTACCAGGTGTTGTAAGCGTGGTAGCGGTAGTATTATTGGTCATGTAAGTAAAACAAAACGCCCTTGAATTTGGTATCAGCGTATTCTGGCGCATCTCCCATTCTGGTGTATAAGAATCAAAGCCAGATAAAAGAGTGCCCACTCCACGAAACATATTGGTGGTCATTCGCCCCCTGTCAATAGTAGAGCCAGCATTCACTTTAACACCAATTTGCCCACTATAAACAAAATAGTTATTTGAAAGATCAATGTCATTTATTGTGAGGCCCGCTAAAAATTCAATACCTATTCCTGCTGTCAAGCCCGTGATAAAATTATAGGCCGAACAAAATTTCCCCATGGTTCCTGTTACTTTTATGCCGTCTTTACAAGCCCAATAATTTTTTTCAATGGTAACTGCGCTAAAGCCGCTAACTTGTCCCACACCAAGGCTAGGTATTCCGATCTCAACCACAGAAGAACCAGAAAAAATATTGCAGAATTTTGTGCCTGTTGCATCTGCAAAATCATAAGCTTTTGTAGATGCACTAATAGGAATTACAGCTAGATCTTGAATAAAGACGCTAAAGCCGGTACTGCGCAATACACCACCGCTTACATTAGACATAACACCATCTTTTGCAGGATCTGTACCTCTTAGCCCTGCTCCATTTAGCACCAGGTAATTGGGTGAAATATTGATGATGCCAGAGAAGACATACATCTTGGCGGCATTGAGCGTAATGCTGCTGCCGGAGGGTGTAGGCAAATCAGCCAATGAATACACACGTACAATATTTCCTGGGGGATTTGTAAATAAAACAGACTCCCATTGTGAGCTTCGGTACACATCAATTGTATTGGTAACAGTGTTGTAAATCTGCAAACCGTTAGATGGTGTTGCGATGGCATTGCGCTGGGTGGTGGTCATCCGGGGGGTAAGCAATCCGCTATTGGTGGATGCAATATCAAGAATTGCACTTGCATCTGGTGCGGCACCTGTGGTGTTTACAGCCATATTTTGGCCGAAGGTAAACTGTGGTACTGCTGCTTGAATAAAAAACAGCAAGGCTAATAATAATTTATTCATTTGAGTTGGAGATTTATTTATGCGTGAAATTGAAATGATTATAATGACTACTCGATTATTATCAGTTTGTTTGATTCGTTATGTTGATCTGGTCCTGAAACCAATAACTGGTATACGCCAACTGGCAATTGACTTCCCGTTTTTAGTGCGATCGCATTGTTGTTGTTGCCCAGGTGAGCGGTGCTTTCAAATACGATTTGACCACTACTATTTGCTAACCTAAAACGGTACAAACCTGTTGCTTTCCTGTCAACAAGCAGCGTGATTATTTTGCCCTGTACAGGGTTGGGGCTGATGGTGAAACGATTGCTGTTTACTCTCCAGGCAGCTTTTACAATATTTCCATAAAATGTTGCTCCGCTGCTGCTGATGGCTTTCACACGATAGTAATTGTGCCCAACGATGGGCGCATGATCGGTCCAGATGTAGCCGGGGCCAGCTTTTAAAAGGATGGCCATTTCTTTAAAATCAACACTGTTGGAAGAACGTTGAAGTTCATACTTTACGATGCCTGATTCATCTTGCATTTTCCAATTTACTTCAATGCCTTGTGCTGTAACAGTAGCCTTGGTAGAAGCGAATTGAACAGCCAATAATGAGATGGAGTTTAAGATGATCCTGAAGCGATCTTGAGAAGCGGAAGCCGCATCGCTTGTTACATCAAAATTGATGGTAGTTGTGTCATTTAAATTTAGCGGCGTTATTCTGGCTAAATATAAATCTTCCAGGTAGGCTGACGTTGCAGGCATTTGCGCCCCACTTCCCATTATCACAAACTGGTATTTTTTGGGTACGGTTTTCCATAATTTAAAAAACAACGTATCCGTTGAAATAACCGGAGGACGCCTTTCTATTGTTAGCGTGCTCCCGTATCTTACAAAAGCGAGGTTTTCATCAATGTTTGTAAATTTGAGTGCATCTTCCGAGGTAACGGCATCCCGGAAGTTATCACCGAATTCTGCCAACACCGCATCGGCCAATAATAAAGTGAAATCGGGATTAACTTTGAATAGACTAATGCTGATCTGACTGATCTGACTTAAAGCAGTATTCGGTTGCACCGGTCTGAAAACAGCGGTATTATTCAATGCGGATTTGGCATTTTCAGTTATAGAAAATAAAGCTGCACCAGCAATATCTGTTTGCACAAAGAATGCCTGCGAAGATTGTATAACTTTTGTTTGACTACTACCCGGAGCGGATTTACTGTAAATGCCATCGTTGTCAAGATCATCCAGTGCCACATAACCGCCTACTAAATTGATGGTGGGATCCCAGACGTAAAATCTTTTAATAATGTTTGTCCTGGTAATGCCATTAAAATCAATCGGCGATGCATAAGGATTTCCGATCAACGTATAGGCGCCCGAAACGGATGAAGCACTAAAATTCTGAGTACCGGTTTGTAGAAGCCCTGAGCTTGTTATAGTAGTCGTATTGGTATTTGGATAAGTGAAATTAGTTAGGATTCTGTCGCCCCTGATGAAGACAAAATAGGAGTTATTGTCTGCGTTTCCATTTGCTGAGCCACATAGCGGGATGTATGTATTTGTAACGGGTACAATGGATTGGGTGCTTACATTAAAGGTTTTTAATGATGAAGCATTCGTATTGTCAAGTCCATTGATGCCTGAAGGGCCGCTGACCAATAATCCTCTGCCCGGTGTATACACTCCACCGTTTTGCCAATTGTTATAAATGCTGCCAGAGTTTCTTACCGGACCGGTCATTAACCGCCAGGATCTTCTTGCCGGGATGTAGCGCTCAACCATTGCTTTGCCAATCACGTTGGCACCGGAAGGTACTTCAGCGATCCTTGCTGTTGCCGTAGCAGATGAAAGCAGGGTAAGATTGCTATCTGTGTAAAGAATGCCTGCAGAAATCATAAGTTCGTTGCTAACAGCCACCCCTGATTTTAACGCAACTCCATATGCGGATTTATCAACAGTTAGGTTGTAAAGCGAGGTTGAGTTGGTTCCGGAGATATAAGCTACGGTTGTATCCTGGTTACCTATCAACTTGAAGGTGCTTGTTCCGGCACTAAAGGTGCCATTATTTTTGAAAGCAATATTATTGGCTACTAAATAAACATTTCCCGACATTACAACATTTAAGCCGGGATATATTTTTATCTCCTGAGCGCCACTATAAAGAACGTTGAAAAGTAAAAAATAAAATATTGATATGTTTGCTTTTACAAATCGGGTTTTGAAAATGCTGGTTAAGTAATTGGACGATTTAATTGCAAGCATGGGTGGCTGTATTTTGTTGGTATCACTCACAAAGCTAGAAAAGAACAAAACGGAATTTTGTAGTGTAAACGCAATTAATGCTGTAGTTTATTGCCTACATATCAATGGGTAAATAGCCGTATTGGGAGGTCTTATATCACATACAATGGACTGCTTTGTAAAACGCAGGTTTTATTGCTTTTAATGACTTTGGTCATGCTGGTTAGTGATGCAAAAGACAATGCTATGGTTTTCTGCTTCATTTTAACCGCTACACTATATTTATTTGCATATAGGAAATCCTGTTAAAAATCAGGTAGGGTATCGGTTAAGGCTTGTTGGCTTTTTGAATGAATGAGAAGATGCTCACGACTTTATAACAGATAAGAATTCAAAGGCGTTTCAAGTATAATGGTTAAGAAAATGTAACAATAGTGTATCAACGATCGCTATTGTAATCTTTATAAAAACAAGCTTTTTTTTGGCGACATGGTACTGAACAGGCAGCAGTTTTATTGACACTTTTAACTTGCCGATAGCAGCTACCTGATTTTATTATTTTGAATTGTTCATTTGATCAGATATCAATGAAAAGAAAACGGTTAACGAAGTTCTGTACAATTGGGAGGAGCAGAATTAACCTGCAAAAGCAATCAATGCAGTGTTAACTGTGTCTTATCATCATCATTGGAAATAATCACGGCTCCTAAAACTCAACTGTATCCATCTATAAAGATAAATCAGCCAATACCTGCGCTATGGCAATTTATGGAAAACTCTGGCAGACAGAAAATTATGCAGGGCGTTCAGCAGCCTGCATTTATCCTCATTCGTATTTGATTAGCAAGATCAACAAATACCTTTTCGGATTGGCTTGCTTCGATAAAAAATAAAAGGACAAGGGCTATATTGTACCAATTTTTTATTGAATTCAATAGGGTTTTTTATGTTTAAACCGGCCTGGGCAATTAGGGTTCAATTACCCATGATCTGTATGTTTCGATTGCTGGATAAATTTCTGCAAATTATTGAATTCAGGTCTGTATAAACAGATATCCACATTTTTTAGAAAATGATCGAACTTATCAAATTTTTGCACTTTAAATTCTTTGAGAGTTATTTGGGCATATTTAAAATTGTGGCAGCTCATTAGAGGGTTGCCAACCTTTTTTAAAGTGTTTTTAGCAGAAAAGAACCTGCACAAGGTTGGCAATCCTTCCGACAATTTTAAATGCACCCGGTTACTTTGAATGGCATGCAGACTGAGAAAATAGATATAAATACCCAATTCCCACAACAGTATCGTCCATATCCACAATATCTCCGTCTTGCCCAAAGTCAGACCCAAAAGGGGATACTTTTATATTATCCTCTGCGGTAAATCTCCAGCTCCTGCCAATCAATCCAAAAAAATAATATTTTGTAATTTGAAATGAGTCTGTAAAAACAACAAAGTCATCAACCACAATGATGCTGAGTGCTACAAATATTAATGCAATAAAATATCCCATGTTTTCATGGTGATACCTAACAGCTAAAAAGCGAATTATTACCAAAAAATGAAAAATGAAATATGTAAACTAAAAGTCTTTTGGCAATAGAACGTCTGTAAATTGTCATATGGTCAATTTCGCATTACACACAACGTTTGTAAGACCCCTGGTTTTTAATAGGCAACTTGCGATCATGCAACTAAAATAAAGCTTACTTAGGAACTTTTGTATTTCGCTTTTTATTTTAAACGCAGCGATGCTGTTAACACAAAGCGTTATAAAGGGCTGCTTGAAATTACCACTCATGAGATGCCAGGAAACGATCTGGCCTTGGACCGGATGGGAGTGGAAAGCATGCTGGAGGTTTTGTACTGTCGAACTCAATCATTCCTGAAAGGATAATCTTTATTGAATTGGAGAAGGAAGTGAAACTGCCAATGCTATTAACTTACTTGTTTGATGTGGATTTAATTTGTGCGTTCTATTTCAGTACAGGTATACCCTTGTATGCATACGCTACTTTTGGGAAAATAGGCTATAAAAAAATGATCTTCAATTCGGTTTAAATATTTTCAACTACAACATTGCTGGTATTGCTTTTATTTATATAAATTATTTCCGTTGATTCTTTCTGTTCTAAAACCTGCTGCTCTTTAGAACCTGCTTTGTCTTTCGCAACGGCAATGGGATCTCCAAATAAATAAAACATTTTTTTTCGCAGTCCTTTTGCACTGCGAAGATCCTTCCAGATATCGATAAACTCCTGAAAATTTATATAGAATGGATTGCCTTCATTCGCTATCTTATGTGTGAGGCCATACCTAGCTTTTTCATCTTCTACCTGGTAGGTGCCGAAAATACGATCCCAGAAAATAAATGTTGCTCCAAAATTTTTATTGATAAACTTATCCTGCGAGCCATGGTGTACCCGGTGATTGGAGGGCGTTGCAAAAATGTATTCAAAAAACTTTGGCAGCTTTTTAATATATTCAGTGTGCACCCAAAACTGAAACAGTATCGCAATCTGATTCGCAACAAAAAATATGATGGGGTGAAAACCGCAGAGCGCAACAGGTAAAAAGAAAATTATTTTAATATGTTGCACCCAGCTTAACCGGAAAGAGGTGGTAAGGTTGTAATTTTCGCCACTATGATGTACCACATGGGTGGCCCACCAAAAGCGTTGATGGTGAGAAATGCGATGGGCCCAATAGCTACAAAAGTCAAGGATGATGTAACAAGAGATTAAGGCCCACCAATCTAAATATTGACGCCACGGCAATTGATTATATATAATAATTACACTATAAAAAATTGTAAACTTAAGCAGGAATGAAATGAAAATATTACCAATGCCTACACAGATCGATGCAAAAGTTTCCTTCTTGTTGTAGTTTTTTTTATGGTGCCTGATGGAATAAATCCATTCAATCAAAACAAATAAAAACATGACGGGTGCTGCCCATACAATAATTTCCGGCGCTTCGGTAATCAAGTCTTTTATTCGTTGTAAGTTAATAGCCGGAGCTCCAAAAATGTCAAGTATCATATAAAATTATTTAGGTGTGTATTAGTTTTTATCCCAAATTATCACACTAGTTAAGTGGCAGGTATTATTAAGCAACGTGTACTTAACAACTATTTTATTGGAAATCTGCGATTAGAAATTTGCGCAGGAGTAGTCTATAAACGCACCAGGTGTGAGACGTTCGTTATAAAATAAACAAAGACTGTTTGCTTTAAAAACATAGTCTTGGGTAAGTCTTCGAACTTTCTCAATATGCTAAGAACTCCTTTAACTAAACAAAGATGTTGCCAACGTGTACAGCATAAATAATAAGCGATACATCTCTTTCATTCTTAAAATACCCGTAATGGCTGATATCTTCCTATGATACTACTACAATGTCTCTCGTTGGATCATTGCCATTGAATTGGAATTTAGGTAAGGGTTTTAGTTTTAATTGTGCGGCATTTGAATGTTTTTCTAAAGCAATTGCATCGCAAGTTTTGGGTAATGCTTTCTACAAAAAGGAAATCTGAAAATGGGTATGTTGAAAGAAACGTGGGATCTGTTAAGCCGCAAATAAGTAATATTAGGTTTGTTGTTCTCCCTGAAAAAGGGAGTGTCTTTAATTAAAAAAATGAAATCGGCAAATTATATAGTTAAGAACCAGTTTTACGCAAGACCAAAAACAAATGAGGTGATATGTTTTTAGTTGATGCAGGGTTTTAGCAGCGTAAGGTGGTTGAAAATATTTATTCGTTCGGGTAAAGTTTGAATTTGGTTTGAAAATTCGGGTAGTTGTCAGAAGGATGAATAGTAATTTTCTTGCCTCGGTTTCATTCAGTTTACCTTCAGATTCGATACCTTATTTTGTAAAAAACTTTTAAAATGAAGATCCTGATAGCAGAAGATGAGAAAGAGTTGAGCAAAAGTATACTTGCATAACTAAAGGCAGGGAGTTATTCCGGCGAACCGGCCGGGGGATGTAAAAACCGCCATGGCAAAAATTGAAAGCTTCGACTATGGTGGCATCCTGCTGTAAATCAGCCTTCCGGATGGCAATGGCCTTACCATACTGGAAGCACTAAAGGCAGAAAAAAAGACGGATGGTGTTATGATTATCTACGCAAAAAATTTGATAGATGACCGCATTGCAGGGCCAAAGCCTGGAGCCGAATTTACCTCCCTAAACCATTTCACTTGTCGGAATTGAGTGCAAGAATTGTAAATGTGATCCTTGGCTATAACGCCCTTATCTGTTTGATAACCGCTACAATATCCGGCAAATTTATCTTTACGAAAAACAGCGGTTGGATGCTTCAATTGCCTCAGCCATCAAAAGGATCCGCCTAACGTTAGCAGATATTCCTTCTGCAATGCTACTTTCTTAAAATATTCAGACAGTATAATTCACTTAAAAAAACTCCCATGGATATTTCACGTTACATATTCCGGTTATTCTGGGGCATTCAATTGCTGCATTGGTGTTAAAATCAGTAATAAAGCCCATTTCGGCACTACCATAACTTTTTCTTACACTGGGGCTTGTTGCTTCTATATCATAGCTGATGCCCATACTGGAGACATGTTGCGTATTACCATTGCCAAGTTTATTCCGGCTGCCCAATTTAAGAACTCCACCAATCGTAAAGGAATTATTTTGAGCACGCCAGTTATCCCGGTACCAAACAGATAAGGCAAATCTGCTTTCCGGCCAGTCAACTAAAGTACCCAACGAAAACATTTTACTGTTTCCCTGTTGTTGATAAATTACGGTAGGCTTAAGCTGTGCAATACCATTGGTGAAAATATGACTGGCATGCGCAGAAAAACGGCGAGGCAGTTTGCTTATTTCGGGGCTGCCAATAATGCCATTAGAGGGTTCGTTTAAATTATGAACGGATAAACCGAGCATGCTGTTTTTATAGCAAACCAATCCACCGGCACCCATGGTAAAATAAAAACGGCCACTGTTTTGAAACGCATCCACACTGGAAGGATTTCCATTAGGTCCTGTGTTACCCAACTGATCAATAAATAAAAACTTATCCCTGTCTACAGAGCCTGCTGTAATACCGGGCTGTAATGCCAGACTAAAGAAAACATCCCGGCAGTCTTCACCAGTATTACCGCCCCAGTTTTTTGCAAGCGGTACAGAGATGGTCGTATTTTTTAAATATCCTTCGTTAAAGTAATTCACCAACAACCCGCTGCTAAATAGCTGTGTACCATCCCCAGTTGGATTAAAAAATGTTTTATCAACTGATGCACTAATGTATTGCATTGGATTGGTAAGCCTTATCCATTGCAGCCTTGTTGCCACTGCAAAGCGACCATTGTTTTGACCGCAGCCTGCCAACGCAGGATTTAAATAAACCGGCGAATTGTAAAACTGGCTAAAATAAGGATCCTGCGAAAAAACTGGTTTCCCCAATAAAATAAATACAATGAAAATGAGTGATCTTTTATGCATAACTTTTGATTTAATAAAATAATGTAAGAGAACCGAATGGCTGTGGCCTTCCGTTGTTATAAGACATGCCGTTCCATGAAGTGCCGTTTCTAAAGGTTGCTTCAATCTTCCACACATAAGCATCCTGCTGCATCAGCACGCCTTTGTATCTTCCATCCCATGCCTCTCGTGGACTGCCGTCGGGGTTTAATGATTTCGTTTCAAACAACAATCTTCCCCAGCCATCAAAAATCTGTAGCCGGTAGGTTGCAAGACCCTTTCCCAACGGCTTGAATGTTTTAAATTGATTTTGAATACTATTGGGATAAAAAGCATTGGGTACATAAAGGTGTCCCGGTTTGCCGGCAATAGTTGCCACCTTCCTAAGGGTATCTGGGCAACCGGTATTATTATCCAGTACAATCAGCCTTACAATATATTGGCCGGTATCTGCATATTTATGATTAACAATATTTCTGGTAGCGGAAAAGTTGCCATCGCCAAGGCTCCACTGATAAGTATAGTTTATATTATCCAGCGTAAGATTATTAAAACTAAAAGTATAATCCGGTATGTTGATCAGTGGCGAAGGAGCAATAAGGAAATCTGCCACAGGAAGTGGTATCGCTTTTATAATATTCGCTTTTGTAACCGAATCGCTGCAGCCTGCATTGTTGTGGGCAACTAATTTTACGGAATACGCCGCAGCGTTGGGAGCAAAATTTTTCAAAGGATTCAGCAAGGTGCTGGTGTTACCATCGCTAAAACGCCACAGGTAACTTTCTGCCCCGGTGGTAAGGTTTACAAATTGTATTCTTGCCGTATCGCAGGTAACAGAATCATTTGCAGAAAAATCAACACTCGGTTTTTGAGATACCACCACATTTTTGTAAGCGGTGTCTTTGCACACACCATCGCTTGCCACCAGTGAAATTACATACTGCCCTTGTGTATTGTACAAGTGAGATGGATTTGTAAAAGAACTTTGCGGTGTTGCATCGCCCCAATCCCAAACGTAGGAACTGGCGTTTGTACTCCTGTTAACAGTGGTGATATTTAGAAACCCTGTGCAACCCAATGTATCACTCAATGTAAATGCTGCTGCTGGTTTTAATTTTGATATAAATGTAAGCTGAAATGTATCCGGCTTGCAGCCAAATTCATTGTTAGCAATAAGCCTTAGCGTATAAGCGGTCAATGGTTTTGTTATCGAGATAGAAGGACTGGCTGCAGTATCTACCAGGATGCCATTTACATACCATTGGTATTTAGTACCATCTTGTGATGCATTGTTAACCGGCAAAACAAAAGGCACACATTGATTGGTATTGCCAAAACTGAATAGTGCTTTTGCATTTGGATTCATTTGAAGCTTGCCAACAGCCGTATCACTGCAACCAACTGAATTGGTGACCATCAGTTGCGTAGTGAAAACTTTGGGTAACAATACATTGGGTGCAGAAAAGTACTGATAAGTAAAATTACCATTGGTTCCCTTCAATACTCCATCAACCAGCCACTTGTAGGTAAGCGGGCCAAAATCATTGAAGGTTGTGGTGTTTAAATAAGAAACGGTTGTATCTGTTTTACAAATGGCAACTGTATTGGGACTAAATGATGCAACCGGTGTGCCCCTTACAACAAATGTCTGACTGCTGCTGTCTGTGCAACCAATAGCATTTACAGCAATCATTTTCACATTGAATCTGCCGGGCTTATTGAAGGTATAATTGGCATTAACGCCATTTTGAATAATTAATGAAGGCGTAACGGTTGTGTCTGTAATGTACCAGATAACCGTTTCATTGATGATGCCGGTGCCGGTGGCTTTGATGGTGAATGGCGCACAATTGGTATTGGCAATATTTGATTGCAGGGTTACATCAGGCTTGATTAATACTGTAATCTTTCGTACCAATGTGTCATAGCAAACGATCCCATTATTATTGGTTTTTTCAGCCCTTAATAAAATGGTATAGTTACCTGCCACCGTGTACACATGTACAGGATTAAACCCTGTATTGCTTTTTCCATCTTCCCAAAACCAGGTGTAGTTACTTGCGTTGAGTGAAGCATTGTTAACCCTGATGGTATCTCCTAAACAATAGGAAGATTCATTGGTAGTAAATGCCGCAACCGGTTTTGCAAATACGGTTACCTGTCTTGTTATTGTTGTATCACTACAGCCATTCGTCATTTGTATGAAGACAGTAAATGTACCCGGTGTAGCAAAGGTATGCAGTACTGTTGACTGCCTGGTGTTGGTAGTATCTGGCATTGAACCATCACCATAATTCCATATAAAACGGGTGGCACCGGTAGTAGCATTGTTGAAAGCGACAATGTGCGGTGAACAGCCAAACAGGTCCGTTGCATTAATGGAAACCTGCGCCCGGATCAAATTGGGCGCAACACGGATCTTAATCTCCTGTGTATCGCTTCCACACTCATTTACTGCAATCAGCCGGATAGGGAAAGTATCTACGGCATTACCGATGTTATAAGTATAATTTAAGGAGCCGTTGATAAACGTGGTGTCTTTATACCCGTTGCCAAAATCCCAATAGTAAGTATTGGGCGTACCTAAAGAGTTGTTATTTATTTTTACCGTAAAAGGAGAACAACCAAACGTAGTAGCCACACCAAATCTTGCTTTGGGATTGCTTCTGATTTTTACACTGTCCCGCCAATACGTAGTGTCGCAACCATTGTAAGCTTTCAAAGTGATTTGATAAGTGGTATCGTTGTAGAAAGGGCTTTGTAAAAAGGTTGCAGGTGTTGGTTGTGCATCAGTGCTGGTGAGGCCGTTGCCAAAATCCCAAAAGAATTGTATAGTTGGATTGATGACATTTGAGGTATTTGTAAAATTAACAACTAACGGACTACAGCCACTTGCCGTGTCTTTTGTAAAGTTGGCTGCAGCAGTGGTTACGGTGACGAACCGTTGTTCTGCCGAATCTGATTTACAACCAAATGGACTAGTAGTTACCAATTTAATAATGACAGTATCGCCGGGGTTGTTAAGGGTATAGCCTGGAAAAACACCTGAAGTATTACTTGCAAAAAAGCTATTGTTTTCATACCAATTGTAAGTGGCGTTGCTGTCGGGTAATGCAGTTACTTTAATGGCTTTAGCCAAATCGAACGGGGCACAGTTGATGATAGGGCTACTGGAAAAAATTGCTTTTGAATCGGGGTTAATTGTAATGATAACCACATCAGAAATATTCGACTGAGGGCCGCTGCAAAGAGCTGTGCTTACCAGTCTTCTGTAGTTCGTGTTTTGAATCAATACTCCGGGATTATAATTAATGTCGGTTGCACCTGTTATATTATGCCAGTTTACACCTGCATCAACACTTTGTTGCCATTGATATAAAAAGATGCCATCACCGCCTGTTGTCGTACTGCCGGTAATAACTGGTGATTGGGTATTTATACAAATGCTGCCATTTGATGAAATTATATTATTAGAGATACCTGGCTGTACCACTATTTTAATTTCATTGCTAAAATTTTCGCATGGCAGTGATGATACTTTTCTTTTGAGGTAAGTAGTACTATTTAAAATGCCGGAAAAACTTTGATTGGTTTCATTGTTGATATCTGTCCAGCTAATTCCGTCTGGGCTTTGCTGCCATTGGTAGGTATAAATGCCGGTGCCACCTGTTGGGGTAACTCCGGTAACCGTTACTGACTGTCTGGCGCAGGTTGTATCGATCGAAGCTGAAATATTATTTTGCAAACTGTTTAAAATTACGATCGCTACATCATCTGATCTGGGCGCACATGCGCCATTGGTTATTGTCCAGCGAAAGATATAGTTACCCGGTACTAGGCCGGTAACCGATGTGGTAGTAAGCCCTGCCGTGCTAATAACCGCAGCAGTAGGTCCGCTTACAAATGACCAACTGCCTGTGCCTACCTGGGGTGCAGTTGCTTGTAGATTTGCGATGGTTGCTGCACATAAAATTTGGTCAACACCTGCATCTGGAGCGGAAGCATTGGCGGACACATTGATCTCTACCATATCGGTTGATACGGTGCATGGTCCGTTGCTGATTGTCCAGGTAAATTGATAAATACCCGGTATCAATCCGGTAACAGACGTGTTAGATAAATCCTTGTTAGTAAACACTGCATTGTTTGGCCCTGCCAATTGACTCCATACCCCATTGCCGATAGAAGGTGTATTACCTGAGAGCAATACATTGTCCGCACAAATCACCTGGTCGGAACCGGCAGCCGCAACAGTTGGATTATCGTAAATGGCTACCTGCACATCATCAGAATTAGATAAGCAGTTACTAAAATTTACTGTCCATCTAAATACATAGAAACCCGGCAACAGGTTGGTAATGGTCGTTGTATTGCTCAAAGGTGTGGTGATACCTGCCGCTGCACCACTCACTTGTGTCCATGTGCCTGTACCGATCGCTGGTGAAATTGCGTTTAAAGTTGTGGAAGTATTCAGGCAGAAATTTTGATCAGCACCAGCCAATGCCGGACTTGCACCAGCAAAAATAGTAATGGTTACATCCGAGGTACTTGAACAAGCCCCATTGGTAATTGTCCAACGATAAATATACCTACCCGGCACCAACCCGGTAATAGTAGAAGTTGATAAAGAAGTGTTAGTAATGGATGATCCCGAAGGTCCACTCGCATAAGACCATAACCCGGTACCCACCGTTGGTGTATTAGCTGTCATGGTAACAATATCCCCGCATTTTTCCTGAGCCAATCCTGCATAGGCCGCCGTTACATTTGAATCTATGATTACCTGCACGCTATCACTACTTGGCGGGCAGTTGCCGTTGGTAATGGTCCAACGAAACAGGTATGTACCTGGTACCAATGCTGTAACAGTGGTATTGGGTGTAGATGGGTTGGTAATCAAAGCACCGGGTGGACCACTAACTGCGATCCATACCCCAGAACCAACTATGGCGGTATTGGCGCCAAGTGTTACCGAGGAAACAGCGCATTGCCTGATAGCTGAACCTGCTTTTGCAGTGGTAGCAACATCAGTTACATTTACCTGTACGGTATCTTTCGAAGCGGTACAAGGTCCATTGCTGATAGTCCAAACAAATGTATAACTACCCGGAGTTAATCCTGTTACTGTACTGGCAGGGGAAACCTCGTTTGTAATTGCGGCAGTTGCGCCACCTATCTGACTCCATTTACCGGTACCACTCAATGGCGTATTAGCTGCCATTGTTATATTGTCGGCACACACCGTTTGGTCTGCACCCGCAGTTGCTGCGGTTGGATTATTAAAAATATGAACAATTACATCATCTGTTTGTGGAGTACAGTTGCTGAAACTAACCGTCCACCGAAGGGTATATATGCCAGGGATTAAATCAGTGATCAAAGTAGTGTTTAAGTTTGCGGTTGCAATACTGGCAGTATTAGGACCACCAGTTAATTGTGTCCAAACACCCGTTCCTGTTGAGGGTGCTACTGCGGTTAAGCTGGTGGAGGTAGCGAGACAAAGTTGCTGGTCGTTACCGGCAAGAGCCGGACTGGCGCCTGCAAAAATTGTAATGGCTACATTCGAAGGACTGGAACAACTACCATTGGTAATCGTCCATTTAAAAACATAATTCCCCGCTGCAAGGCCGGTAACGGTAGTATTTGGCAACGAAGGAGTTGTGATAAATGAACCCGCAGGTCCGCTAACGAAAGACCATACTCCATTACCAACTACTGCCGTATTACCTGCCAAAGTAACAGCTACACCGCATACATTCTGTGCAGGTCCGGCATCAGCAACGGTAACCGCTTCATCAATAATCACCTGCACGTCATCAAAACTTGCAGGACAGTTTCCGTTCGTAATTGTCCAGCGAAAAGTATAGTTGCCGGTAACCAATCCAGTAACTGTTGTATTTGGCAAAGCGGTATTGGTGATAACGGATCCGGCTGGCCCACTTACGTAACTCCAAACTCCGTTACCAACAATAGCTGTATTGCCTGCAAGATTTACAACAGTAGCAGCACATTGATTGATATCTATACCGGCAGTGGCAACGGTAGCAACCTGGGTTACTTTTACTTCCACAGTATCCTGAGTGGTAAAGCATGGCCCGTTGCTGATGGTCCATTTGAATTTATAATTTCCCGGAAGTAGGTTGCTTAACAACGCAGCCGGCGAGCTGTTGCTTGTGATGGTAGCAACATTG
>JBGSMI010000117.1:0-21256 GCA_041740215.1 Ferruginibacter sp. | reverse complement strand
ATTTATGGCCAAAGCAACCGGTGAAACCCCTTTAATGCAACAACACAATGCCATCAAGGCCCGGTACCCTGATGCCATTTTGCTTTTTAGGGTAGGTGATTTTTATGAAACATTCGGACAGGATGCGGTGAATGCTTCGGGTGTGCTCGGTATCACGCTTACCAAAAGAAACAATGGCGATGCCAACTCATCGCAACTGGCAGGGTTTCCGCATCATGCGCTGGATACCTATTTGCATAAGCTGGTAAAAGCGGGTTACCGGGTTGCCATCTGCGACCAATTGGAAGATCCCAAACAAGCCAAGGGAATTGTAAAAAGAGGTGTTACTGAACTGGTGACGCCCGGTGTGGCTACCAGCGATAAATTACTGGAACATAACAGCAATAACTTTTTAGCTGCCATTCACTTTGAAGCGGAAAAAATCGGCATCGCATTTTTAGACATCAGCACCGGCGAATTTTTTGTAGCAGAAGGTGACCGGGAATATGCCGACAAATTGCTGCAGAGTTTAAAACCTGCGGAAGTGGTTTTTCAACGCAACCAGCAAAAGCATTTTAAAGAATATTTTGGCACCAAGTTTTTTACCTACGCATTGGATGAATGGGTTTTTGCAGAAGCTTACGCCACCGAAAGTTTACTGAAACATTTTGGTACGCATAGTCTGAAAGGCTTTGGTGTAGACAATTTTAAAGAAGGCATAATTGCGGCGGGTGCGATTTTACATTACCTGAAAGATACCGAACATCCTAACCTTGGTCACATTACATCTATACAAAGAATTGACCGGGAAGAACATTTATGGATGGATCGGTTTACCATCCGCAATTTGGAATTGTTTGGTGGATCCGATGGCAGTAACACATTACTAAAAGTGCTGGACAATACCGTATCGCCCATGGGTGCCCGCTTATTGAAACGCTGGATGGTACTGCCGCTAAACGACTTAATTAAAATTAAAGAGCGCTTAGATACGGTTGAATTTTTGATTAAAGAAGTAGATGTAAGAAATAAAATTTCGCATCACATAAAACAGGCCGGTGATGTAGAAAGATTGGTAAGTAAGGTGCCGTTAAAAAAAGTAAATCCAAGAGAAGTATTGCAGATTGCAAGGGGCTTACTGCAAACAGATGCCATCAAAACAACTTGCGCCGGCACCAGCAATGAATATTTAAAAAGACTTGGCGATTCGCTGAATCCCTGTAAATATATTTTAGAGAAAATAGTAAAGGAAATCAATGAAGCTCCGCCGGCACTGGCTTCCAGGGGAGGCATGATTTCCAGCGGGATCAATGAAGAGTTGGACCAGCTTCGGAAAATTTCGGGCAGTGGTAAAGAATACCTGCTGGAACTGCAGCAAAAAGAAGCACTGGCAACGGGTATCTCTTCGTTAAAAATAAGTTTCAACAATGTGTTTGGTTATTACCTGGAAGTAACCAACCTGCACAAAACCAAAGTGCCGGAAACATGGATACGCAAGCAAACGCTGGCCAACGCAGAACGCTACATTACGCCTGAGTTAAAAGAATACGAAGAAAAAATATTGGGTGCCGAAGATAAAATCCTGTTGATAGAACTGCAGTTGTTTGAACAATTGCTGAATGAATTGCAGGACTATATTGCGCCCATGCAGGTGAACGGTCATGTGATGGCAGTATTGGATTGCCTGACCTCTTTTGCCAACAATGCGCTGCAGTTTAATTATAAAAAACCGGTGATTGAGGACAACAATATACTGGACATCAAAGACAGTAGACACCCGGTGATTGAACGAAATTTACCCATTGGAGAAAGTTATATTTCAAATGATATTTACCTGGATCCATCTACACAACAAATCATTATTTTAACCGGTCCCAACATGAGTGGTAAGAGTGCGATCCTGCGCCAGACTGCCCTCATTACGTTGATGGCGCACATGGGCAGTTTTGTACCTTCGAGCGATGCAAAAATTCCGTTGACCGATAAAATATTTACCCGTGTTGGTGCCAGCGATAATCTAAGCGGCGGCGAAAGTACCTTCATGGTGGAGATGAATGAAACGGCGAGTATCATCAATAATATTACCAGCCGCAGTTTAATATTGCTGGATGAAATTGGAAGGGGTACCTCTACCTACGATGGTATTTCAATTGCCTGGAGCATTGTAGAATACCTGCACAAATCGGGCAACACACCTAAAACATTGTTCGCCACGCATTACCACGAATTGAATGAGCTGGAGAACAAATTACCAAGGGTAAAAAACTATCACGTTACCAACAAAGAGGTCGGCAATAAAATCATTTTTCTGCGCAAACTGGCGCCCGGCGGCAGTGTACACAGTTTTGGTATTCATGTGGCCCGTATGGCAGGTATGCCGCCAAGCTTAATAGAGCGGGCCAATGAAATTTTACTACAACTGGAACAAAGCCGTGACAACCAGTCGGATGGTAAGGCTCCCAACCTGAATGAAAACATCAAACAATTGAATGTGCCCAAAATGCAACTTAGTATTTTTGATGCCCACTCTGCCACATTTGAAGAGATACGAACTTTGCTTAGCACTGTTGATATCAATCGCCTTACACCCGTAGAAGCGTTGTTGAAATTGCAGGAGGTGAAGGGAATGGTAAAGTAAACTTCCCCTGTCTCCGCCGCTGCGGAGAACTTAGGTTGGCGAGTTTTATTTTTATTTGGGGAGCTTTTAATTTTATTGGTGTAAACAAGCATAAACATTTTATGGACACAACAAAAGCAATTGAAGAATTAAAAATCCCCTTATCAGTTACAGACAAAATTTGGCTTGCATTTATTCCAGTTCTAATGATCGTAGCTGTAGTATTTGGCTTTTATATTACTTACAAGAAAAGTTTTTATGAGCCAACCTTTTTTTCTTTTTCAGAAATAAGTGACATTGCTGCCTTCCTTCTTTTGTTAATTTTATTGATATCAAACATTTATCATTTAACCCGCTTTAACGAATATTCTAAACTAGCGGTAATTTATTCAAACCTCATCATAGAAGAAAAAAGTAATAGTGTAAATAGTCTTGCTCCAGTTTTTAAATGGAAAGCATTAGAGACAGAAAGTACAAATCACTTTAGCTACATCTATTCTAAATATTTAATGGGTATGAATTTCATTGTAACAATTCTGGTTGATGAAAAAGGCTTCTATATAAATGTGGGTCATGGCGATTTTAAATTACCGGCGAGGTATTTTTATAAAACACTTGAAAAAAAAATCATCAACCAACTAAATCAAAAAGTACCGAATCAGTTGTCAGGGGTTTAATTTTTGTCCTTTAGCTTTTACTCATTTATTTTCCAACGGACGATATACAATTTTGCATTTGTTGTTGAAAAGTGCAGTGTTGAATCTTTTTATTTTTTAACTCAAATACTATGGGTTAAAAACCCATAGGTCGAAGACAGGACTGAAAGTCCATTTGGTGGCTTCGCCGATCTTTTATTTAACTTTTTACATTATTTAAAAATATTTGTAGAAGCTAAAGCCTTGGACTAAAGTCCATAGCTTGAACTAACGTGTTGTGACCAGTGAATATTGATGTTTTCAATTTGGCGCTGCGAGTATTTCTTTGTCCATTGAATTTTTGATCCGGGCGTTAACTGAATTTTTCAAAAAAGAAAAACACCAGGATTGAGCAGAGTCTAAAGTTACCTTCGGATTTAGGGGCTTCTCTTTTTTTGCCCAGACGATTGTATTTCAATTGAGCATCGTAGCAAACTTTAACGGCATTGCTACTATTTAGCTTTATAATTGATAAAGTAAGTCTTTAAAAAATATGGTACCTAGGAAAAAATGGATTTTCATCAACAGGAATTCATTGGGCATGAGCAGGGTGTAAAGCCCTGAAAACATGGTTCCGATTTTTCCGAAAGGGAATTTAGCGTCTTCCCTTTTTTTGTTAAAAAAGTTAACTGATGCAACTGAATGACCAAATAAAGCATCATTCTTATAACTTTACAGCTATCTATGTTCCATAAAAAATTATTGATATTTATACTGGCGTCTTCCTTTTTTTCAAACGGTTTTACACAAGTCGTTTGTAGCACCCTCGGGCAAAATCCCGGAACCGCATTTCCGGTTTGCGGCACGGATACTTTCAGTATGGCTTCCGTACCCATTTGTGGCAACAGAGTAATTCCAGCCCCCTGCACTTCAGTTAATGTAACACTGACCGACAAGAATCCGTTTTGGTACCGATTCACCTGTTTTACTGCGGGCACCCTTGGTTTTCTCATAAAACCCGCTACCAGCTCGGATGATTATGACTGGCAATTATTTGATATTACCAACCGCAGCCCTGAGGAAGTTTATACGGATGTTAGTCTATTTGTGGCGTGCAACTGGTCGGGAGAAGTTGGCAATACAGGTGCATCTGCCGCTGGGACTTCGCTGGTAGTTTGTGCTTCGGAAACCAACGCACCGTTCAGGCCCTTATTTAGCTCGATGCCTGTATTGCAGCTTGGACATACTTACCTGTTGTTGATCAGTCATTTCAGTGATTCACAAAGTGGCTACTCTTTATCGTTTGGGGGTGGTACGGCCAATATAACCGACCCCGTTGTTCCGGCACTACTAAAAGCAAGAGCACCTTGCGATGGCACAAAAATTACGGTAAAGCTGAATAAAAAAATGAAGTGCAGTAGCCTTGCCGCTAATGGAAGCGACTTTAGTATTTCACCTGCTATTGCGCCCATCCTAAGCGCCACGGGTATTGGTTGCAACACAGGTTTTGATATGGATTCTGTTGTGCTTACATTGGGCGGCATTGTGCCTAACGGAAATTATACCATCACCATTCAAACTGGCACCGATGGTAATAATTTGCTGGATAACTGCGGGCGTGGCATTCCCGCTGGTCAATCATTACCTGTTACGGTTTTTCCATTAACGCCCACACCGATGGATAGTCTGACAACTTCTGGCTGTGCCCCCGATGAATTACAACTTGTTTTTAAAGGCCCGATGTTATGTAGTTCGATAGCGCCGGATGGCAGCGACTTTTTTGTAACAGGTTCTTCGGCTGTAACGGTTGCAGGTGCTGCTGGAGTGTGCAGTGCAGATGGATTTTCGTATGAAGTAAGAGTGCGACTTTCAACGCCCATACAAAATGCCGGCATTTTTCAGATAAGGCTACGTAACGGTTCTGATGGCAATACGATCATCAACGAATGCGGTGTTGAAACGATTGCAGGTGCATTCAAAACTTTTACTACAAAAGATACTGTCTCAGCTTTTTTTAATACAAGCATACGATACGGCTGTATTATAGATACAATCAACTATACACACGATGGACGAAATGCTGTAAATAGCTGGAGGTGGAGTTTTGATAATAGCATCAGCAGCAATAGAAAAGATACTGCCATCACCTGGCGTGCAGAAGGACAAAAGCTGGCTATACTCATTGTTACCAATGGCACTTGCAGCGATACCTCTACGGCTACCGTATTATTAAGTAGCAGAGTAAACGCTGCCTTTGAATCTACGGCCAACGCATGTCCGGGTGATCCTGTAACATTTAAAGATAATAGCACCGGGCCGGTTGTTTCATGGCAATGGAATTTTGGAAACAACAACCGCAGTATCCTCAAAACACCCATTGCCCAGCTTTACCAGCCATCGGCTGCACCCAGAAGTGTTCTTTCGCAACTGATTGTTACAAACAGTATTGGCTGCGCCGACACGGCCACCAATACAATTTATGTTTTAAGCAACTGTTACATTGCTATCCCAAAAGGATTCTCACCAAACAATGATGGCCTAAATGATTTCCTTTATCCTACCAATGCGTATAAAGCCAAAGACCTGCTGTTCAGGGTATACAACCGAATGGGGCAACTGTTGTTTGAAACAAGGAATTGGACCACCAAATGGGATGGTACTTTTAAAGGCAATCCACAAGATCCCGGAACGTATGTATGGATTTTGAGTTACACCAATGTTGACAGCGGAATTAGAGTGGACCAAAAAGGTAGTACGGTGTTGATCCGGTAAAATTTCCTTACCCATATTTTTTATTCCCAAAAAAATGAAATTCATTCGTAGAATATTCGTAGGAACAGGCCGCGGCCTCTTCCTGCATGATCGACCAATTCTTCTTTAATAATTTCCCAAACAATTATTCAAAACGCCTTGATTTGTGTAAGTTTGAGCCATTAATCTTTTACATGGAAAATAAAGCAGTACACTACAGCAAATACCTTGAACTGGATAAAATACTGGATGCCCAGCATCCGGAAAGCTTTAAACCGGATGAACATCCTGCACATGATGAAATGCTTTTTATCGTCATTCATCAAACCTATGAATTGTGGTTCAAACAAATTCAATTTGAGATCGATTCCGTACTGGAGATTATGTGCAGGCCTGCCTTGAATGACAACTCTGCAGAATTGCAAACCATTGTTCACCGGCTGACGAGGGTAACTACCATTTTAAAAGTATTGGTGCAGCAAATTGATATCATGGAAACCATGGCGCCCATGGATTTTCTCGACTTCAGGGACATGCTAAGGCCAGCCTCCGGGTTTCAAAGCTGGCAATTTAAAAATCTGGAAGCCAAGCTGGGTTTAAAATTTGAGCAGCGCCATGGGCAGGAATATTACATATCTCAATTAAATGAAAAAGAAGTTGGCATCATTAAAGAAGCGGAACAAACCCACACTGTAATTGATTTGTTAAACACCTGGCTGGAAAGAATGCCGTTTATAAATGACAACGCTTACTGGACAAATTACCAGCCCGTTTCAGGCAATCACCAATCACCTATTTTCTGGAATGATTATGAATTTATTTATGTGAATAGTTTAGCCGAGGCTGAAAAAAATAATGAGGTATTTTTTAAACAAATATTTAATGAAGACTTAGCCGGGCGAGTGTTGAGTGCGAAGGCTTGTAGATCGGCATTGTTTATTCTGTTATATCGGGGCTATCCCATGCTTGAATTACCTTTTCAATTGCTGGATACTTTGCTTGAAATTGACAACCAGTTAGGCAACTGGCGATACCGGCACATCAATATCGTGCAGCGAATGATTGGCACCCGCATTGGCACCGGCGGTAGTAGCGGTACCGGGTATTTAAAAGCTGCAATGGATAAACATGCAATTTTTAAAGAAATTGCCCAGCTCAATAGTTTTTTAATTGACCGTAGAAAATTACCTGTTTTACCGAAAGAGCTTACAGATAAACTGGGGTATAGCTAAAGGCTTTTTAAATCGATTTGAAAAAAGATGAGATGATTCAGACAAAGTTCTTTTAATCGAATTTGAATGAAAGCAATACAAAGTAGATTGTTTCAAAAAACGGAATTCACTAGTCTCCTATTTATTTTTTATAACATTTCCACCAGATCTGCATTAAAACGATCATTAATCTACAGCGACTCTTTCAACTTTTCAATCACTGTGTCTACTTCTGCTTTTGTGTTGTGTTTGCAAAAGCTAAAACGAACGGCTATTTGATTGGGATTGTTGTTGATGGCACGGATTACATGGCTGCCCTGATCGGCACCGGATGTGCAGGCACTACCACCACTGGCACAAATATTATTGATATCAAGGTTGAATAATAACATTTCAGATTTTTCTGACTTGGGGAAACTGGCGTTCAAAACCGTGTACAAACTATTGCCCAACACATCGCCATTAAACGATACGCCCGGCACTTGCTTTTTTAATGCTTCGTACATATAATACTTCAAGGTGCCAATTGAGGCGCTTTCTTCGTCAAAGGCTGCTGTCGCCAATTCCAGGGCCTTTGCCAGTCCTACAATACCGTAAAGATTTTCGGTACCTGCCCGCATATTGCGTTCTTGTCCACCACCATGTATCAATGGTTTGATGCGTACATTTTCATTGATGTATAATAACCCGACTCCTTTGGGTCCGTGAAATTTATGAGCAGCACCGGTGATAAAATGTACCGGCGTATTGCGCAAATCAAATGGAAAATGACCAACGGTTTGTACGGTGTCACTGTGAAAAATGGCATTGTATAATTTGCATAAATTACCCACTGCATGTATATCCAAGATATTGCCGATTTCGTTATTGGCATGCATCAGGGTAACCAATGTTTTCGCTTCGGTTGCTGCCAACAATTTTTCCAGATCTTCCAGATCAATGTGGCCATCCGGCAATAATTTTACATAACTGACATTTACCCGGTCTGCGTTATCTAAGTATTCTACGGTGTGGGAAACCGCATGATGTTCAATAGAGGAAGTAATAATATGTTTACATCCCAAATCCCTTACGGCAGTCATGATTGCAGTATTGCTGCTTTCGGTGCCACCACTGGTAAAAAACATTTCGGCGGGATGAGCATTTAATATTTTTGCAACGCTTTTCCTTGCCTGTTCAACTGCCATTCTGGTTTCACGACCATACGAATAAATAGAGGAAGGATTACCAAATTTTTCTGTAAGGTAAGGCATCATCACCTCTAATACCTGAGGATCGAGAGAGGTAGTTGCTGCGTTGTCAAAATATATTCTGTTCATAAAATATTGTATATAGTAGTAGCCCCAAACCCCTGAAGTGGCCTTTGTAGCTTGTCAATTCAAAGTGTATATAATATCCGCAAACCGATCTTAATTATAATCGATCCGCTATTCCATCATCCTCCTTAATCCCTCTTCAGGGGGGCAGGGGGCTTCCTTTTTACATCACTTCACTGATATCTTTCATCATTCGCCTGGCAATATTGTCCGCCGTGGTTTCAAAATTACTTTCTGCATAAATACGAATGATGGGTTCAGTATTACTGGTACGTAAATGCACCCAATCCTTTTCAAATTCTATCTTCAGCCCATCTTCTGTATTGATGGGTTGATTTTTATATTTGGTTTTTATTTTTTCAAAAACTGATTTTACATCTACGCCATTTTCAAGCTTTATTTTATTCTTGCTGATAAAATAATCGGGGAAAGAATTGCGCAGTTGCTTGGCTGTTTTTTTTGTTTTCGAAAGATGGGTTAAAAACAAAGCGATACCAATTAGTGCATCACGGCCATAATGCAAATCGGGCAGGATGATTCCTCCGTTTCCTTCACCACCAATTACAGCATTTACTTCCTTCATTCTGTTCACCACATTTACCTCTCCTACTGCACTTGAAAAATATTCACCGCCATGTTTTATTGTAATGTCTTTCAATGCACGGGTAGATGACATATTAGAAACTGTGTTACCAACACGATTGCTCAACACATAATCTGCCACTGCCACCAGCGTATATTCTTCGCCAAACATGCTGCCATCTTCGCACACAAAACACAGCCGGTCTACATCAGGATCAACCGCTATACCAAGACTGGCATTTTGTTTTACCACCTCGCTGCTGAGACCGGTTAAATGTTCAGGCAACGGTTCGGGATTGTGGGCAAATTTGCCATTTACTTCTCCGTTTAATAACTCAATATCTTTTACGCCCAATGCTTTTAATAAGGCGGGTACTGCAATGGCGCCGGTACTATTCACAGCGTCGACTACAATTTTAAATTTCGCTTTTTTTATGGCTGCAATATCCACCAAATCATAATTTACTACAGCGTCAATGTGTTTCTGCAAAGCAGCATCATCTGTTGTAGATGTTCCCAGTTTATCAACCGTTGCAAAAACAAAATCTTCTCTGGCGGCGATGTCCAATACTTTTTCACCTTGCTGGCTATTGATAAATTCGCCCTTGTTGTTGAGCAATTTTAAGGCGTTCCATTCTTTGGGATTGTGGCTCGCAGTGAGTATAATACCACCACCTGCATTTTCAAAAACGACGGCCATTTCTACGGTAGGCGTTGTACTTAAATCGAGATCAACTACATCCAATCCCAACGATTTCAATGTGCCAATTACTAAATCTTTTACAATGGATCCGCTGATTCTTCCATCTCTTCCAACAATGATTTTTTTATTGGCACCTTCCTGTAGTAATAGGGTACCATAGGCCGCTGTAAACTTTACAATATCAAGGGGAGTAAGGTTGTCGCCGGGTTTGCCACCGATGGTGCCACGTATGCCGGATATACTTTTAATCAATGCCATTCTCGTCAGTTAATGTTGAGCGGCAAAGATAACAAATTGAATATTGTTTAATTTGAGAATTTAAGTGTGTTTTAAAACATCGATGCGGTTTCCGTTGCGCAATTTATGATTGCATGGATGAAAAACATGACTGTTATATTCATACAAATTACGTGGATAAAGCTGCGCAAAGAACCAACGTACAAGAGCCGATAGCTATCGGCTGCGACGCCAATGAAGTTTCATCAATATTCTGTCGCCGGGTTAATCATCTTTTAATTTTTAATAAAAAAGCATTTTTAATTTGAATTTTATTACAACAGGAAATGACGGCTACTCGTACAACTAAAAACGCCGCTGATGGGGGTGAACCATGAACGGCGTTTATTTGAGTAATGAGTTAACATTTATTTCATCGTAAAAGATTCTAAAAATTTGGTGGTAAAATTTCCACTTCTAAAATCGTCGTTCATCATCAATTGTAAATGAAAAGGAATGGTAGTTTTAATTCCTTCTATCACATACTCACTCAATGCACGATGCATGGTATCGATGGCCTCTTCCCTTGTTTGTGCAACGGTGATTAATTTACCAATCATGCTATCATAATACGGCGGAATTACATAGCCTGCGTACACATGGCTATCAACCCTTACTCCATGGCCGCCGGGGGTGTGCAACGTGGTGATTTTACCCGGACTTGGTCTGAAATCATTGTAGGGATCTTCGGCATTGATTCTGCACTCAATGGCATGCATTTGCGGATAATAATTTTTACCACTTACCTTATGACCGGCAGCAATTTTTATTTGCTCTTTGATTAAATCAAAATTGACTACTTCTTCCGTTACGCAATGTTCTACCTGTATTCGGGTATTCATTTCCATGAAGTAAAAGTTGCGGTTTTTATCTACCAGAAACTCAATGGTACCCACACTTTCGTAATTGATTGCGCTGGCTGCTTTGATGGCTGCATCTCCCATTAATTCTCTTAGCTCCGGGGTCATAAACGGAGAGGGAGATTCTTCTACCAGTTTTTGGTGACGGCGTTGTATAGAACAATCTCTTTCGCTTAAATGACAAATGTTGCCAAACTGGTCGCCGGCAACCTGTATCTCAATATGGCGTGGTTCTTCCACAAATTTTTCCATGTAAATGCCATCGTTTTTAAAAGACGCAGCGGCTTCTGTTTTGGCATTTTCAAAAGCTTTCTCCAACTCACTTTCTTCCCAAACTACCCGCATGCCTTTACCACCGCCACCGGCAGTTGCTTTTAAAATAACCGGATAACCAACTACGTTAGCGGCTAGTTCCTTTGCCTGCTCTACACTTTCCAACAATCCTCCACTTCCGGGCACCACCGGAACACCGGCTTTGATCATGGTTTCCTTCGCAGTGATTTTATCGCCCATGGCATTGATCATATCGGGCGTAGGTCCTATAAATTTAATACCATGATCGGAACAGATCTGTGCAAACTTGGCATTCTCTGCCAAAAATCCATAACCGGGATGGATGGCATCTGCATTAGTAATTTCTGCTGCAGCCATAATGTGCAGTACATTGAGGTAAGAATCCATGCTGCTGGGTTTACCGATGCATACTGCTTCATCGGCAAACTTTACATGCAAACTATCTTTATCGGCGGTAGAATAAACTGCTACCGTTTTTATACCCATTTCCTTACAGGTGCGGATAACACGAAGCGCAATTTCGCCGCGGTTGGCTATTAATATCTTTTTGAACATGGTGACAATTTGCTGATTTGCTAATGTGCTAATTTGCTAATTAAGAAGCGAAGCGCTCTGAGAAAAACATTTTTAACTAACAGATGCAGATAGCAGTATTAAAAAATAAAGAGACTGAGAAAGTAACTAAATGGTGTTTTTCTTTTTGCAGTTCATAAAATGGCATTTATGATTTTTTGCAATTCAATTAACCTGATATCAATGATTTTTGTTTCCGGATACCCATTGGCAAATTCACATAATGTAATCCAATACTGGGTTTCATCTGCTTCTTTTGCTGCTATTTTTATTTTATGAATAAAATCGGCTTTGCTTTCAGCATTCTGGGCTTCCATTGCATTGGCACCAATTGATGTGCCGGAGCGGATTAACTGTCTACTAATGGCATATTTTTTTAGCTGATCTAATGAATCACAGTATTCAAGAATCAATATCGAAAAATTAAAACTTAATTTTAAAAGTGGATTATTTTCAATCAATTCTTTTCTCATAATCATTCAATTTAAATAGTGAAGAGAGATGAGTGACTCCTGCATTTCATTAGCAAATTAGCACATTAGCAAATCAGCTAATTAGCTAGGATCTACCAAAAACAACGGCTGGTCATATTCTACCGGGCTGGCATCTTCTACCAATACCTTTACTATCTTACCCTTTATTTCACTTTCAATTTCGTTGAATAATTTCATCGCTTCAATGATGCAAACAACTTTTCCAGGGATTATTTCATCGCCAATGTTTATTAAAATGGGCTTACCGGGTCCTGACTGGCGATAGAATGTGCCGATCATTGGACTTTTTACTGTGACAAAATTATCTGCTTTTGGTATTTCAATTGCGGGTGCCGGAGGAAAGGGTGCTGCCGGAGCATTTTGACTAGAAGGGGGAGGTTGAGGAGGAGCATAATTTTGGGCTGGCTGCCCTCCTGAAATGAAATGCTGAACAGGGTCTTTCTTTTGTTTGACAGTTATTTTAACACCTTCTTCTTCAATCGTAATTTCACCAATATTTGTCTTGTTAATCAGCTTTACAAGCTCCTGAATTTGTTTAATGTCCATATTGTGATATTAAATGGTTTTTGTTTTGAATAACGGGCGGCTAAGGTAGGTAATGATTTATTAATACAGCCACTTTTTAAAAATAAAAGAAATGGAAAAAAATGGCTAAAATTCATTAAATGCCCTAAAAAAGCAACGGAAATATATAAAAAATGGCTAAAAATTGCCAAAATGAAAAAGACCCAATTTTTGAAAACGGGCCTTTTTTGGAAAAATTTAGTTGTATAATTTTGACTGGCTGGAGCGACAGATTCATTTAAATCATTGTAACATTCTATCGTAAATTTACGAATGATCTTTTACTCTTTCTACGTATTCTCCGGTTTTGGTATTTACCCGAATTAGTTCACCTTCGTTTACAAATAATGGTACGTTTACAGTAGCTCCCGTTTCTACAGTTGCAGGTTTAAGGGTTTTGGTGGCAGTGTCGCCTCTCATACCCGGTTCGCTATAGGTAACCAACAAGACAATTTTATCTGGCAACTCTACTCCCATTGGTTGGTCGGTTTCGCCGTTGATTAGTACTGAAACTTCCTGACCATCTTTTAGAAACTTCGGCGCATCTACCATTGATTCCGGAACAGTAATTTGCTCAAATGTTTCCACATCCATAAAACTGTAGCCGGTATCATCTTTATATAAGTATTGATAAGCCTTCTTTTCAACCCTTACCGGAAAAATTGTTTCTCCGCTATTCCAGGTAACTTCAATGGTGCGGCTATTGTCTACACCTTTCATTTTTGCCCAAACTTTTGCAGCGGCACGGGCCGTTTTATTTTGTCCGAATTCTATAACGGTGTATAAACTACCATCCACTTTGATGATTAGCCCTGAGCGCATGTCTGCTGTTGTTGCCATGATTATTTATTGTTTAATGTTTGTTACTTACGATTGTTGGTTGCTGGCTGCAAGCTATCGGCATTCATTTAAAGCGGTGCAACCTTTTTGGCCTCCCAAATAAATGGGCTGCAAAAGTAGGAATAGTAAAGCTAAATAGAAAATTTGAAGCAAAACAGGTGTTTCAATCAAATTAGCCTAATCGAAACCTGGGTATCTTTAACACCCGCACTGTTTAGGATTTTGTGCATAAGCAGTATCACTCCTTTTGACTATAAATCTTAGCTTTACAAAAATTGACATTTGAAAAATATCATCCTCCTGTTAATGCTTATTGCTGCTTCGATTGTACTGTTTGCTCAAAATGAAAGCGACAATAACAACGTAAATAATTTTTTAGCAATCCCGGCTTTTAAACTACTGGCCGTTCCTGACAGTTTGGAATTTACCAATCAATATTTGAAAAAGAATTCGCCGGTTGTGGTGGTTTTTTTTAGTCCCGACTGCGACCATTGCCAAAGTGAAACAAAGGAACTACTTGCATACAAGGAAGAGTTGAAGCAAATCCAGATTCTAATGGTTTCAAATGCACCTTACCCGGAGATTAAAGCGTTTTATGAAACGTATCAATTGGCTTCAATGCCCAACGTTAAGGTTGCTCAGGATATCAATTTAAAATTAGGTCTGGTATATAAAATAAGAACCTATCCTTCTCTATTTGTGTACGATCAAAAAGGAAACCTCGCTAAAGCATTCGTTGGAAATATTGGCGTGCCTGCAATCGTAGATGCTGTAAAATAAAAAGGATTTGCATTTAAAGATTTATCAACCCATCCACCAAATAAAACAAATATGATTTTCCTCAGGAAGTGGGTTGATCTTCATCTCATATTTCAACATTTACCTATAATGCCCTTAACTTTGCAGCGCAATTAAATATCATAACATAATAAATAAATTATCATGAAAATTACTGTAGTTGGAGCCGGGGCCGTAGGTGCAACCTGTGCTGACAATATTGCCCGCAAAGAACTTTGCACAGAACTGGTTTTATTGGATATCAAAGAGGGTGTAGCCGAAGGTAAAGCCCAGGACATGATGCAGACGGCCACCCTGCTGGGGTTTGATACAAAGATTACCGGCAGCACCAATGATTATAGCAAAACCGCTAATAGCGGCGTTGTCGTAATAACATCTGGCTTGCCACGTAAACCAGGGATGACCAGGGAAGAATTGATTGGTGTGAATGCAGGTATCGTAAAGAGTGTTGCAGAAAATATTTTAAAATATTCACCGGAAGCGATCATTATTGTTATCAGCAATCCGATGGATACTATGACTTACCTTGCTTTAACAGCAACAGGTTTGCCAAAAAACAGGATTATAGGTATGGGCGGAACATTAGACAGTGCTCGTTTTAAATATCAATTGAGCCAACATTTAGGTTGCAGTCCTTCTGATTTAAATGCTGTTGTAGTTGGCGGTCACGGTGATACCACTATGATTCCTTTAATTAGCAAAGCAACCTGGAACAGTGCACCGGTTACTGACTTTTTAACTCCTGAACAACAAGAGAAGATTGTAAAAGACACTATGGTGGGTGGTGCTACTTTAACTGCTTTAATTGGAACTTCTGCCTGGTATGCACCGGGTGCTGCAGGAGCGGCGTTGGTAGAAGCTATTGTAAGAGACGAGAAAAAATTATTTACCTGCTGCGTAGCGTTGGATGGTGAATATGGTCAAAAAGATATTTGTATCGGCGTTCCGGTTATCATCGGAAAAAATGGCTGGGAGAAAATTCTAGACTTTAAATTGAGTGCAGATGAGCAAGCTGCTTTTGATAAAAGTGCAGCCGCTGTAAGAAGCATGAATGATGTTTTGAAGACTTTGTAAAAACTCTTCCGATATTCTCCCAAGGGGAGTCATAAAAAAACCTCCCGGCTAAAGGCTGAGAGGTTTTTTTATGACTCCTATTTGACACAAAATTTTATTCGCTATTTTCTTTCTGAAGGCCGTATCTAAGTAATAAATAAGAGAGAGACAAACTAAGAATATTTATTTGATCTTTCTAAGGGGATTTCTTTTTACATGAAAAATACTGACCACAATAACCTGTTTTGTGGATTTGTTCATCCGATAAATTAATAAATATGGGAAAGCTGCCATTCTAACTTCCCGTAAATTTTTAACTTTTATCGGGTATCTGTCAGGATTATTTTCAATTTCGGAAAGCTTTGTAAATACTTCATTTGCAAACCGCTCGCCCAAACCATTCTGTCTATCTTCGTACCAAAGAAATGCATCGCTCAATTCCTTTTTTGCTTTTGCAAGCAACAATGCAGTATGACTCATTTGCCGCTTTTTACATTTTTCAAACCCAACAAGTAAGCCTTGGTTTCTTCGATAGTATAAGCTTTGCTTTTACCTGTTTTCCAGCTTTTATATCTTTGATCCAATTCTGCCACAACTCCTATATCCTGCCACCATTCGTTGGTTTCTGTTATTTCATTTTCGAGCAGGCTGTAAATCGCATCAATCTTTTTATCATCTGCAACCCTTATAAAGTCATACAGTTTCTCCCTTGTTGTTAGTGGTTGCATACGTTTTAATTTTGTTTAAAAATACAAATTTATGGACAACTAATAATCAAATAACATCACTCTACTTTTGAAACCGACATTGGTTCGGCGTTATGGTTTAATGTAGCTGCAAGCAAATCCATTTTTTTAATCAGAGCCGCCAGTATTTGTTTCAACTCAGCATTTTCCTTTACCATCCCATTCTTCAATATTTCCATTTCCATTTTAATGGCCGTATTTTCTTTTTCCAAGGCTTCAATCTGACGGGTTCTTTTCTCCAGTGCCTGTATTGCCAATGTATTGATGTTACTGAGATCGTGAGTGAAAAGCCTCCTAAAATGTATTGAACAAACGAAAGTTTTTCCACAGCAGCAGCCAGTATCTTGCCCAGTTTGCTTAAAGTATACTCTTCATAGGAATCCGAGGCGACACCAGAAAAGCCGTGTGATGGCAAATCAAATGCTATCAGCCTATATTGGTTTAACCGGCTATCCTCCAGTTGTGGTAAACATGCAGAAAACTACTGCGAATTACCATGTATAAAAATAATGGAAGGGGAATCTTTTCTATTATTGTCTAAGTATGAGAGTTTGATTCCTTCAGCAACAATAAATTTCCTTTCCATTTATTTAAGTTTGTTTCAGAAAAAATTCCGGTATTTGCAGTCACTAGCTTACCCCATCAACCACCATTTCTTTATTTATTTTTTGAACCAGTCCCTGCAATACCTTGCCTGGGCCTACTTCTGTAAAATGAGTAGCACCGTTTGCAATCATGGCTTGTACACTTTGTGTCCATCTAACGGCACCGGTCAGTTGATCAATCAGGTTCTTCTTAATTTCAGTTGTATCAGTTACCGCTTTGGCTGTCACATTTTGGTAAACCGGACAGGTAGGTTGATAAAAAGTGGTAGCTTCAATTGCTGCAGCCAGCTCTTCTTTTGCAGGTAACATCAATGGAGAATGAAATGCCCCACCAACAGGCAAAACCAGGGCTCTTTTAGCGCCGGCTGCTTTCATGCGTTCACAGGCTATCTCAATACCTTTAATCGATCCGCTTATTACCAATTGACCCGGACAATTATAATTTGCAGGTACAACTATTTCGCCGGTTTCGGCCTTTATTGCTGTACAAATTTCTTCTACCTTATCATCCGCAAGGGCCAATACTGCAGCCATGGTAGAAGGATTTAATTCACAGGCTTTTTGCATGGCAGTGGCCCTTATAAATACTAATTTCAATGCATCTTCAAAACTCAAAACCCGGTTGGCAACCAACGCAGAAAATTCTCCCAATGAATGACCGGCCACCATATCAGGCTTTGCATCTTGTAGTGTTTTAAATGCAGCAATAGAATGTAAAAACACAGCGGGTTGGGTTACGTTGGTCTGCTTTAAATCTTCGGCGCTACCAGTGAACATGATATCAGAAATTCTGAAACCGAGGATATCATTGGCCTGTTCCAATAAATTTTTTACAAAAGGATTTGATTCAGACAAATCTTTGGCCATTCCGGTAAACTGTGAACCTTGTCCCGGAAATATATATGCATGCGCCATAATTAAAGTTTAGGGTCAAAAATAATTTTTAAATTTGAACTATAAAATTTATTATGTATCTGTCAGACCAAATGTTTAAACCGGAACGCTACACTTACGAGGATTACCTGTTATGGAAAGGTGATTGGGAATTGGTGAACGGGTATCCTTATGCAATGGCACCATCACTTAATAGGAATCATCAATGGTTTTCAAGCAAATTTATACAGTTAGCCAGCAACGAGATTGGCAATCGTATTTCCGGATGTATCTGTGAGACTTACCTTCAACTCGATTGGATAATTAGTGACAATAAGGTTGTAAGACCTGATTGTATAATAGTGTGCGGAAGTTTCACAGCAGACTTTCTAAATTTTCCTCCAACACTAATTGTGGAGATATCATCCATGAAAACAAAATTAAGAGATCGAAACACAAAATACAATCTGTACGAATTGCAGGGGGTAAAGTATTATCTTCTAGCTGATACAGAAAATAAACTGGTGGAGGTATTTCAATTAGAGGAAGGGAAATATGTTCCCATGCATGAAACACGTTTCCAGTTAACCGATGAATGTATAATCAATATAGATGTCTTTAACATCTGGCAATTAATGTAGTTTGGCGCTGATTAATTTAAGGAACTCACTCCTTGTTTCGTTCTGCTCAAACTCACCCCAAAACGCAGAAGTAGTCGTTACTGAGTTTTGTTTTTGTACCCCTCTCATCATCATACATAAATGCGATGCTTCAATAACTACCGCCACGCCAAGAGGATTTAATGTGTCCTTAATGGAGTTTAATATTTGGTGGGTCAATCTTTCCTGCACCTGTAAACGCCTGCTGTAAACATCTACCACACGGGCAATTTTACTCAAGCCGGTGATCCAACCATTGGGGATATACGCTACGTGCGCCTTACCATAAAATGGAAGCATATGGTGTTCGCACATGCTGTATAATTCGATGTCCTTTACTATCACCATTTCACTCACTTCTTCATGAAACTTTGCTGAGTTTAAAATAGCATTCGCATCCTGCCCGTAGCCCTGTGTTAAAAACTGCATTGCTTTAGCAACCCTTTCTGGGGTTTTTTGTAGCCCTTCTCTTTCTGGATCTTCACCTAATAACCCTAACGCCTGCTTGTAATTCACCAATAAAGCTTCTGTCACCTCCTGATCGTATTGTTCTATTTTCTTGTAAGCCATTGTGTATTTTTTTCAATTTAACTAACTGGATATTCTACAAAATTCCTTTCTGTTTCATACAGACGAATTTGTAAATCAAACTGTTCGTCTAACTTTTCCCGCAATATATTATAGATAACGATTGCAATGTTTTCTGCGCTGGGATTGAGGTTTTTAAATTCAATTGTATCCTCATTTAAATTCCGGTGATCGAAGCGTTCCAATACATTTTCCTGTATCAGGTCACTTAACAATTTCATGTCGCACACGTAACCGGTAGCTTCATCTGGTACGCCGGTTACTTTAACGATCAGTTCGTAATTATGCCCATGATAATGAGGATTGTTACATTTTCCAAAAATCTGCTTGTTGGTCGCTTCATCCCAGGCGGGATTGTTTAAGCGATGGGCAGCATTAAAATGCTCTTTGCGAAAGACCGCTACTTTATTACTCATAACTCTGTTGTATTACAAATGAAAAACTAAAATGGTTAAAACAGTAGCATCAACATTTAAACTAAAAAAAATAAGGAATAGTTCAGAACGTTTTTTACTGAAGGTTATAACAGAAGTCTGCTGTTCAAACACATCAACTCTTGGAGTTAATAACGATTAAAGTTACGATTTGTTTGTAGCAGAAAAAGAAAAATAAGAATGGAGGAATATTAATTACCGAAATATTCTACAAAAATACGCGGCGTTTCATACAGCTTAAGACTGTGTAACTGTACTTCTTCAGGTAAATTTGGAGCCAATTCACCCCAAATACCAATCACTAAATTTTCGATAGAGCACAACTTACCTTCCATGAAAGGAACATCCAGATTTAGGTTCTTATGATCCAGTTTATCAATGACCTGTTCCTGGACAATGATACTTAATTTTTTTACATCATATACAAAACCAGTATCTGGATTAGGATCGCCCTTTAAAGTCACGTACAGCTCAAAGTTGTGACCATGCCAGTTTTCATTTGCACATTTACCAAATACCTCATCATTCTGTTCCTTGGTCCACTTGGGATTAAAAAGCCGGTGAGCGGCGTTGAAATGCTCTATTCGGGTGATGTAAACCATTGGCTGTACTGAAAATTTCGGCAAAGGTAATAGCAAAATATTAAAATATGGAGCGCAACTACGAAATTTGTGTTATGCGTATTTTATTGACAGCAGCTACAAAATTTGAAATTGAGCCTTTTTTGATTGAAAATAAAGAAGTTGAGATATTGATTACAGGCGTTGGTGTACCGGCAACTATGTATCATTTGCAGAAAAAACTACAACAAACAGAGTATGATTTGGTCATTCAGGCGGGTATAGCCGGCACATTTCGGCATGATATTGAGTTAGGCGAAGTGTTGCTGGTAAAGCAGGACACCTTTGCTGATATCGGCATGGAAGAACAGAAAAATTTCAAAACTATTTTTAATGGCGGCTTTGCAGATAAGGACTCCTTTCCATTTAACAATGGATGGCTAATCAATACCAGCAGTCATTTTCAACTTTCATCATTGCGACAGGCAACTGCAATCACCGTGAATAAAGTGAGTGATAGTATGCTGCAAAAGCAACAAGCCATTCTACATTTTTCACCCGGGATAGAAAGTATGGAAGGAGCTGCACTACATTACGTTTGTTTACAGGAAAAAATAGCTTTTTTACAAATCAGAAGTATATCCAATGAGGTGGGCGAAAGAAATAAAAGTAGATGGAAGGTAAAGGAAGCCGTTGAGCTTTTAAATAAAGAACTTGCCGGACTTGTAAACACCCTGTTATTAAAACAGTAATAGTCCATCACCGCAGTACAATTAACGGCCGACATTTAAACAATCAACTTTCAACCATCAACTTTTAACGACAATTAAACATGCAACTAACACTGGGTTTCTCCCCATGCCCCAACGATACTTTTATTTTTGACGCATTGGTAAATAATAAAATTGATACGGAAGGAATACAATTTGATGTAAAATTGGAAGATGTGCAAACGCTGAACCAATGGGCATTGCAAGGTAAACTAGCCATCACTAAATTAAGCTATGGCGTATTACCATTGGTGTTGGATCAATATATTGTTTTGAATAGCGGCAGTGCGCTGGGTAAGGGTGTTGGGCCTTTATTGATTTCAAATTCAGCTATTGAATTGCAAGATGTGGAGCAACAGCCGATTGCAATACCCGGCGAAAACACAACAGCCCACCTGTTATTTTCTTTGGCTTTTCCGAACGCAAAAAACAAAATCTTTTTACGCTATGATGAAATTGAAAATTTTGTTTTAGC
>JBGSMI010000096.1:0-1820 GCA_041740215.1 Ferruginibacter sp. | reverse complement strand
GATTTTAAAGTGTTTACCAACCAGGAACAAGTAATTTTCTGTCAGGATTGTTGAGAATTAAAACGACCCTTAAAACCAAACATTGTCTGAGTTAATATTATGATCAAATCTTCCTTTAGTAATTTTCGTTGCGTTAAAATCTGCATCAAATAAACCCGATATTGTTCCGATGTAGCTATTAGGACTGATTGAATCAAAAGCTACTTTATGAAAATAAATATTACCAGTACCGTTGTTTAGATTCAAGCTCGTATTGGATGAGTAAAATGAAAAAAGACCGCTGGTACTATCAATTTTAAATCGACGCCCATTAAAGGCTGCCAGGTTGCGCAATCCAAAGTTTTTTTCAATTGGTAGTGCAAGGCTTAAATATCCAAAGCTGTTTCTATCTGGTGTAAAATATCCTGTCCAGTTGAAACGTAAAGTATCCATTGGACTGTTGGTTATTTGTTTTGTAATATCTACTTCATACCTGGGGCCGAAAGGCCTGAAGATGGATGAGGTTCGATCTACTGTTCGCCATGCTTTGTTACCAACAAAACAGGTTAACAAATTATTACCCGTGTTTGAAAAAATTGCAAGACCTTCATTCTCTCCGTCTGCGTAAAAATTGCTGTCATTTTTATAGCAGCTTATGAATATAAAAACCGGGCAGATAACCATCCAATAACTAAAAAGATTTCTGATGCTTTTTTTCATTTACTTTTTTTTTGATGTAAAAGGAATAACCTGCATTGAATGCCAACGGGGCCATTGTACTAAAAGATAAAGGATACTTTTTTTTCCGTTGTAAACTTTCTGTTGAAGCAGTTAGCTGACAAAATATCCGCCCGTTTTTAAGCACCCTCATATACTCTGCTCCACCACTTAAATAAAATCCAGCTCTGGTCAGCGTTTTATCTGGATTAAGAACTGTATAGTTATCCCGATCATATTCGTACTTAACTGCAATCCGCTGAAATCGTATTCCTGTGTAGATAATAATGTAAAAAATATTAGCCGTTTTTTTTCCTGCCACGGCAATGCGATGACCAAGTGCAAATGAATTTGCGGCAGGTCTAATACTTTTTTTTGCACTTGCATATACGGGAAGGTCGGTATTTGGTGTGAAAGCGGAATCATTGAAAACCAGTGCCACTGGCCAGCTTCTTTGCAACTGCAAAATAAATTCATAGTCAGGGCCTTCTTTAAAGCTAAATTGAACTCCTGTGTTCAGTTGTTTAAAATCACCTCCTTTTAAATCTCTTTGCCAGCCTAAAAAGGGTTCTACGCTTGTCTGGGCTTTAACGTAGTGGGCAATGGTTTGTAAAACGATCAGCAGGATTATTATTTTTTTCATTACCTATAAAGATGCCTTCTCGCATAAATTGGCTGCTTTGTATTAAAAAAAAATCGGGATCTGCATTGAATGCTGCTGGCTGGTATAGTTGATTCTTTTCAAGGACATAACAATAAGAGGATACAATTAGCAAATCAATATCTAAATTGTATTCGTAAACGCAATCTTCTTTTCTAAGCTGTGCTTCGGTTGTTGATCGGAGACGCAACAACGGCGTGACGGGATAGGTGATTTTTTTTTAAACGCATACCAACAAACGAGCTAAAACGGGTAATCGCTTTACGCTTTCACCAAACGAATTTGCAAATAATGGTGAAAGTTAGTTTTACAAATGCAAACTGATTTTTTGGTTGAGGCTTCGGTTGTTGGTCGGAGACGCAACAACGGCGTGCCGGGATAGGTGATATTTTGGTTGTTGGCGAGAGACACAACAACGGCGTGCCGGGGTAGGTGATTTCTTTTTAAAAGCATACGAACAAAC
>JBGSMI010000051.1:0-5727 GCA_041740215.1 Ferruginibacter sp. | reverse complement strand
TGTTTTTGATTGGTTGTGCTTTTTCTGGAAAGGCGCAAACAGATTTTTCTGAAGCACAAACTGTTGGTGGTAAAACCTATGCGCTGGTTGTTGGTGTCTCACAATATCAAAATTCAGCCATTCCCAAATTAAATTATGCCGCTAAGGATGCCAGCCTGTTTGCCCAATGGCTGCAAAGCAAGGCTGGTGGAAGTGTACCGGGTTACGACATAAAATTGTTAACGAACCAGGATGCCAGGATAGCTGCAATATACAATGCGCTGGATTGGCTATTACAAACAACTGCAGCAGGCGATAATGTCTTCATTTATTTTTCTGGTCATGGCGATGTAGAAACCAAAGACAGCAGCAACAGCAAGGGATACCTGCTGGCATGGAACTCCCCGCCTAATAACTATAGGAATAACGCCATCAGCGTAGCAGACCTTAACAATATAGCAAATAAGCTTACCATTAATAACAGGGCAAATGTAATCATCATTACAGATGCTTGTCATTCAGGAAAAATGGCTGGAGATTTCTATAAAGGTCGGGACCTTACCGCAGCCAATCTCAGGTTGGTATTAAATAACCAGGTAAGAATGGCATCTTGCCGGGCAGATGAACAAGCAGCCGAAGGCCCTAACTGGGGTGGCGGAAGAGGCGTGTTTTCTTATTATCTCTTAATGGGCTTAAATGGAAAAGCCGGTAACAATGGACAAGTGAGATTGCAGGACCTGCAACTATTTCTTGATACTGCTTTTGCCACAGACAAATACCTTAAACTGGATAACCACCAACAGCATCCGGTTTCTGACGGCAGCCCCATTTTTCCCGTTGCGCAAATCGATTCGGCTACGATGCAGGCTCTCAGTATTAAGGCTTCACCGGGTGAAATGGCCCAGCCCGCAGCGATCGCAGGCTTACAATCTTTAAAAACAATTGGTCGCCAGCCAATCGATTATTTTTTTGAAATGACGATGGAACAGGATTTTGAAACTAGCTTACCATTCGCTCAATACCAAAATGATTCTTCAGCGAAACTACCTTTAAGAATAGTGCAGGCTTATATTGAAAAACTAAAAAGCCCATTAGCCTTAATCGACCAAAACTATTTTACCGATTCAGTGATGAATTTATCTAACCACAATAAATTTATTGAAAAATATAAAAAAAGAACAGACCTGTCAGATTCAGAAAAGACAACTGCGTTGCTTTTTCTGAAAGATGTTTTTGAAGAACAGCAAAAGAAGAATCAGGAAGAAAATGTACAAGCTCATGTTCTTTACAATCAATTGACTCTACTTTTTAATCAGCTACAAAAAAACCGTTTTAGCAATACCAATTTTATACAAAAGTTTGTACAACTCATACATGATCAAAGTCAGCAAATGATCAATGCTTACCTGCTTGGCGACCTTGCTGAACTGGAAAAAAGACAGTATTATGCTACTGGTAACCGAAACTACAGGGACTTTCTACCCCTCATAAAAATTGCCATAAACCTTGCACCCGAAAATAATTACCTCAAAAATATTCTGGTCAAAAATGAAGCATACCTGGCTGGCCTCATAGATCGGTTAGATATCATGACAAATGCTTCGTCGGCAGATAGTTTATTGCAGGCCGCCTACATAAAAATACAGGGAGCATTGCAACTGGAGCCCTATTCCGCTTATATTCACAACGAGAAGGGGAATGTTTTTTTTCAACGAACAATGTACGACTCTGCTCTGTATCATTATAATTTTGCCACTTTGCTTACTCCGGCCTGGGCCATCCCCTATAGTAATAAAATACGGGTAAATCTTGCTAAAAATAATTTGCCCGCTGCCGTTACTGCAGCCAATACGGCCAACACACTTCAACCAAATCTTGCATTTGTAAAGACAAATGCCGGCCTTGTAATGGAAAAAACTGGCAATCTGCTGGCAGCAGCATCTTATTATTTAAAGGCGATTGAAGAAAATAATGTTCACTATCTCCCCTACGAGCGGCTGGGACAACTTTACATACGCACCGGAGAGTATGCAAAAGCAGATTCATTTTTATATGAGTCAAACAGGCGCAAAGAATTATTTGCAGTAAACGATGCAGTCTTTCAATTTGGAATAGAACAAGGTGGAGAAGAAGCGCTGAAAAATGGAGACGCTTATATTAATTTTTGTACCGATAAAAACGATTCATTGTTGACGAACCGTAATAAATACCAACAAATCCTTAATGCTATCGGGAAATTACAATCAGGAAAAGACCCGGCTAAGTTGGAAGGGAAACGATTAGCAAAGAAAGTACTGGAGCAATGGCCGGATGCAATGTTGCTGAATCATTATCTGGGTAAACTTTTGTATAACGAAGGCAATTTTTCAGCGGCCGAAACAATATTAAAAAAAGCGATTGCAAATTATAAGACGGGCAAAGACCTAAAAAAATATCTCAAAAAATCGTTTATAGATTCTTTATCAACAAATTTACTTTTACATAGAAAATTAAAAGTTGATATCGACTCCTCTTGTATGTTGCAAATATTTATATACCTGCAGTATGAAGTTTTAGAGGACCATTACCTGCTGGCTGGCATCTATGAAAAAAACAATAAGATAGACGAAGCTTTAAATGAATATAAAATAATCAGTGCAATAGAAAACACCAGGCAAAATGAGCAGGCGGCTGGTAAAGGGATATATCAACCAGTAAAAGATCCAACAGAAAATGAAATAAAGTTTAATAAATATCTCTACGACAATGACCTCGACGAAGCTAAATATGTCTATAAATACAATCATCCGATATTGATGGGGGGCACATTAAAGACTGCCCGCCTTTTAGAAAAAATGGGGAGCTACACAGATGCAGAACAGGTCTACCTTAATCAGGTAACACAAAACCAGGCTGCGGGCTTTTTACGACAGCAAAAAATGAATGAAGCCAATGCAAATGACTCACTTAATAAATATTGGCTGCGTATAAATGAAGATCTGGAAAGTGAAACATTTCATTTTTATAAAAGAATGATATCACTATTCCCCAGAGACGCCTATTGGTACAAAAATGCGGGATTGTTTTTATATAAACGATTATTAATGACTTATAGCCAGGTGGCACCGGCAGAAAGACTGGCCTTTTATATTTATGCGAAGGATCACGCCTATCCATTTAAAACAAGCATCGAAGGACAAAATGAGATAATTGGTTCAGAGGGTTTTATAGCGGCGGATAAAAAATATTTTTTGCCCGGTACGAGCGAAGAAATAAAGCTGGACACCAACCGATATGAGCCTTTAACCGAAGCAAATTATTTTTTGCAACAAGCCATAAAGTTTTCCGGAGATAAATTACCAAACCCTGTTTTTATAGGATATGTAGCAGACTTGCAAAGTTGGATGGGTAAGTATGATTCTGCCATTATAAATTATCAATACCTGGTGAATGCTTTTCCTGGTGATGTAGCACTGCGCAATAAGCTAATAACTGTGTTAAGTATCAACAAGCAATTTCCCGATGTTGCTAAAAACCTTGAAGTGCTGCATAAAAATAAAAAACTGATGGCGCTGCAAGTTCCTGAACTTGCCGGGTACGAAATGTTGCAAAAAAATTATCCCCTTGCAAATGGGCTTCTCCAAACATTTTTTCCAAAATCACCCGAAGAGAAAATTTATAAATCCTTTCTATACATGAAAATGTATTTACTCCAAAAAGATCATAAGAAAGCATTTACGGAAGCAAATAAGGGATTAAAACTTGGCAAAGATGATGAGGAAAAACAGCTCGCTTTCTTATATACAACAGCCCGTATTTATGCCATCAACAACCAGCAGGTAAAGGCCATGCAAACCCTTGAAAAATTATTCTCTAAAAATTTTAAATTCTATTACTTGCTGAATAATGATACGGCCTGGGATAAAATAAAAAACTCAACTGATTGGAAGAAACTGATCGATACTAAAAGTTCAGATGACATTTATAGCGACTCAGAACATGGCTTCGGTGGAATAAATTATGATGTTGTACAAAAAAGAATTCCTGCCCTAAAGTAAAGGGCTAGGGTCAATATTTATTTCTGCCTGTTGTATACATCGGTCATTTGTAGTTTTGCCACACTGTTTGGCTTTTGCTTTCCAGTAGGTGTTTTTTCGTGCCTCTAATAATATCTTAAGCCAGGAAGAGTTGCTTTGCCCACCAAAAAGAAGCACAGAACTGCTATAGAATCCCCAAATATTTTTTCTCAGCTCCGCTGTAAGAAAGTGAGTATAATAACCTCCGATATCCGGATTGCCTACTGACAAGTGATCTTTTTCTACACTACTAACTATGATCGATAATGGCATAGGTGGTAAAAAAAGTTTCTTAGCACTCTCAATATTAAAATACCCCAGTGCGCCCCCCCCTTTGGGTCTTATCGCATCTGTGCCAAATACCGGGTTTTCATAAATATCGGCATTGCAGCAATCCCCTAGTACCAGATTTACCCGGGGCTTCAATGCACTGATTCGTCTATAAACATCTTCCAAGAGAATATTATCGCCCACTTCTTCATTGGCCCTATTCAGTGCGGTCCTAAAAGACATCCTTGGGTATTTGCTTTGGTCGCCCGGCAGCCTGAAACCATGTCCGCTAAAATAAAATACCACGATATCGATTGGTGC
The DNA here is from genome assembly GCA_041740215.1 of Ferruginibacter sp. Lineage (GTDB taxonomy): Bacteria > Bacteroidota > Bacteroidia > Chitinophagales > Chitinophagaceae > Ferruginibacter. The sequence goes on along the minus strand of JBGSMI010000051.1, from coordinate 1,102 downwards.
AGGCTTTTGTGCTTCCAATGCGAGCAGCGCCTTTTCTACTGCAGCCTTGCTGTAACCATCTCCCGAAATATAAACGGGAATTATTTTAGTTATCCCGAGGTTAGTTGCAATTGAATTAAATAATTGGGAAACATTTTTAAGATCCGTTTCGGTGCTCTTACCAACCGTTGCATCTTTGGTATCGGCAACAACAAACAGGAACATCTTTTCGATTCTTGGCGACGGAGTTGCTCTGGTTGCCTGTTCAAAAATATATTGATAAAATTCATCCGACTCAAAATAAAAGGCACTAACAAATGGTTCGTCATTCCTGAGCGCTTCGTAGCTTTTCTGCACGCTCTCGGTCATATTGGCTGTAAGCCAGGTGATTGTTTTATTTTGTAGTTCAACCCCGGCTGGTTCATAGTAATATCCGTTGCTATCGTATTGCTTTTTAAAAACAAACCTGGGTACTGCGAAGCCCAAAGTATCAGGGTCTATCAACGGAAGAGCGTCTCCCATTGGCAAAAGGTATTTCCGTACAACGCCATCTTCATCTATACTGGAATCTCTAAGTGCCTGTTCATATAAAAAAAGTTTATTGGAGGCCCCGGCATTGTACTGTATTCTGGCAACAGCATTGCCATCTGGCTGCAGGGTTACAAGCGACTTGTAAATCTTAATGCCGTTAGCAGAAGCAGCAGACTCGTAAACAATATAGTAAGAAGTTTGGGCCTGAACTTTAGTAAATCCCAAAAAAAGCAACAGGAACAAACCTGTCTGCACAAAAAAATACCAGCCAGCAAAAAAAGTTATTTTTGCTGGCTGGGTGCATTTATTTGGATGGTGCCGCATTCTTATTTTTTATGGTCTCTGGTTTGGTGACGTCGTTCGAATCAGTATTCAGTGGTGGTAGAGAATCCGTTACTACCTTTTCCATTTCTGTTGAAGGTTCAGTTGTTTTAGTGTCTTTATTTTCGCAGGCTACAAATAAGGTAGATGCCAGCAGAAAAGCCGCTAACCAGCGATGTGGTTGTAATTTTTTAAATGATTGTTGCATTGATTTAATTTTTAATTTGATGTAATTTAATAATTTTTTTCTTTTAAAAGAAATTCTTCGCCG
>JBGSMI010000048.1:0-4788 GCA_041740215.1 Ferruginibacter sp. | reverse complement strand
GCCACTCGTTGATTTTGCCAAAGAAAACAAGATCGCTTTTGCTGCCACCAATATTCCCCGCAAGTATGCTTCCATGGTTTCAAAAACAGGCTTTGAAGCATTGGACAGCATCTCCGCTAAGGAAAAAACATGGATGGCTCCCCTGCCCATCAAATACGATTCGGAACTGCCCGGTTATAAAAATATGATGGAGATGATGGCTGGGCATGGCAGCGTGAACATGCCCAAGGCACAGGCTATGAAAGATGCTACCATGGCGTATTTTATTCTACGATATTTTGTACCCGGCAGTCTGTTCATTCATTACAACGGCAGTTATCATTCCGATAACCATGATGGCATTGTGTGGTACCTGCAACAAAGTAAACCCGAATTGAAAATTGCTACAGTAACCACGGTTTCGCAGAGAGACATTTTTAAATTACTGGCAGAAAATAAAGGCAAAGCAGATTACATCATTTGCGTGGATGAAGATATGACGAGCACCTATTGATAGATTAAAACAATAAGGATTGTAAGGAAAGGCTATAAAAAAAAGGAGTTGAACGATTCAACTCCTTTTTTATTTATCAACGTTTTGTTGTAGGTATTTTACCGGCCAAAGAAAAAGAAGTGCGGCCGGTGCAATCCCTCTTAAACATTATAATTTCTGGATCAACAGTGTTTTCACAAGTTTGGCGTCGGCGGTTAATACCTGCATAAAGTAACTACCGGCCTGCAGGTTATTCACGTTAATGTTGGCTTGTACAGATGATCCGTTTACATTTACCAATTGTCTTTTTACAAGGGCTCCTTTGGCATCCATCAATTGTATTTGATAATTACCGAGGGTCATATTTCCCAATTGCACATGAATAACATTGTTGGCCGGCATAGGGAAAACATTTACAAACATTTGCTTGATAGAATTGGTAACCCTTGCTATGGCTGAATATTGGGTGAAACCATTTTTATCAACCGATTTAATTCTGTAATAAACGGTGCCCTTTACTGGTTTGGCATCCTGCAGGGAGTATTTGCCATTGAAATTACCCATCGCATTCAATGAACCTACGGGGTAAAATTGCAGGCCGTTTTCACTTCTTTCTACCGTGTAGGTATTTGAATTTAACGCTGCAGCAGTTTTCCAGTTAATGGTTGCTGTTTCGTTCAATAAGCTGGCAGTTACATCAAGGAAGGTAACCGGCAATACTCCACTTAGCAATAACTGGCTGGCATATATTTCGCCATTGGCAGTACCGCCTCTTGAATCACGCCAGGCAACAATTACGCCGATGCTTAAAGTACTTACAGAAACCGGCGTAACCTGGTTGCCGGTAGCCGAACTAACCAACACGCCATCGGTTGCCCATTGTGCTACACCGGCGCTGTTTACCCGTTGGGCATACACGTTTACATCGGTGCTGCCATTTCTTGCATCATCCCAAATAAAAATGGCGCCATTGCTACCATCGGGAATTAAATTAACACCCGATACTGTGCTGGTACTTGGCTGGTGTCCGGTAGCGGTGCAAATAACTACACCACCGGCAGCGGCTGTTGTCCACTGGGTAGCACCAGCATTATCAATACTATTGGCATACAGGTTTCTGTTGCTAATGGCAGCCCGTGGATCGAGCCATGAAATAATATAACCACTACCACCTTTAATAATGGATACTGCACTCTGGTTGGTTCCTACCTGAATACAAACTGCAATACCATTGGCAGTCCACTGCGAAGCACCAGTGCCATCTACACGTTGTGCCCACACATCGCCATCTGCAGCCGCAGCCCGGTTATCCTGCCAGGTGGCAACGAATCCACCAGCGCCATCAGAAATCAAATCGGGCGCTAACTGGTTAAAAGCAGCATTGCAAACTACTGTGCCGCCAGCGCCCCATAACAGTGCACCGGTGCTATCAACTCTTTGAGCAAAAATGTCCGAATTGGTAGTAGCAATTCTTGGATCCTGCCATATAATAAATGAACCATTGTTTCCATCTTCCATTGCTGATATGCCCGTTTGCGTGCCTGTTTGTGCACCATGCACACTTACATCTGCAGCCCACAATGGAGCCCCGGTAGCCAGAGATATTTTTTGGGCATACACATCCAATGTTCCAGCCCGGTTATCGGTGAAAACAATGGTAGCCGAAGTGGCGCTCGTTCTTAAAACAGCCTGTGCAAATTTGTTGGAAACGGTATTGTCGGATACCGTAAGCCGCACACCGCCTGCAGTCCATAATGCAAGGCCGTTGGCATCTACTCTTTGTCCATAAATATCAGTATTACTATTGGAACCAGTGGTATTTCTGGCATCATGCCATATCAATACTACACCACCTGCACCATCTGCCTCCATGTTAAGATTCGATTTGGTAGAAGAGGTAGCTCCTGTAGCATTGGTCACCACTACTTCGCCCGAAAACTTAAGGGAGCCATCGGCCAGAATTCGCTGGAGATAAATACTTTGGTTGCTGGATGTTCTTGAATCGATCCATGCCAGGAACATACCACCCGCATCATCACTTACGGCTACATTGCCCGACTTGGTGGTAGTTGGCGATGCTCCGGTTATTAGGTTGTTAACAGCTACGTCAGAATTCCATTGCGCTTTGGCGGAAAGGAAACTGACTGATACCATAAAAAATAACAGTAGATTTTTTGTCATGACTTTTGATTTATGTGTGTTTGGATGAATATTTTATTGTGGAAAATCTGTGGGCGTTTTCACTCTTCTGGGAGTGGTGGTGATGGATTGCATAAAGGCTACTAGAGCATCTACCTCCGTTAAAGAAAGATCCAGCTTTTTTAGCATCGGATCTGTTTTGGGTAATAAGGAATCCCGATCGCCCTTGTAACTTTTTTGTATTGGGGATGGATTGCCCTTATCGTAAAAAAACACCACATCCTTTAAAGATGGAAAATTACCGTGGTGCATCCATGGACCAGTATTGGCTGCTTCCCTCAAAGACGGTGTGCGGAACTTACCTACATCTTCCGTTTTCATGGTAACATTATACATACCCAAATCTTCATTTACACTGGCAAATAAAGTTTGTCCATCATTGTGAAACTGGTTATCGCTAAACAAAGGCGTGTTGTGGCAATTGATGCAGCCTGCCTTGGTACGAAATAAATGTAAACCCAGCACCTCTTCATCTTTCATTGCTTCCGACTTTCCTTTTACAAACAGATCGAAACGGCTTGATGGACTTACCACCGACCTTTCGAAAGTGGCAATGGCTTTAAAAATTTTATCTAGACTAACTTCTTTGTTGCCAAATGCCTTTTCAAACATTGGCTCGTACCCTTTAAATTGTTTTACCTTCTGCTCCATTTGTTGCATATCCATGTTCATTTCCACATGATCCTGCACCGGAAATCTTGCCTGGTCTTCGAGACTGGAGGCACGGCCATCCCAAAAAAGCTTTTCGTAATATCCAGTATTTAAAATCGTCATCGCATTGCGGTTGCCGGTTTTCCGGTCGTGACCGTTGGCTACCCGCTTTCCATCGCCCCAACCCAATTGTGGCTCATGGCAGGAGCCACAGGCTATTTGCTGAGATACAGAAAGCCTTGGATCGAAAAACAACATTTTACCCAATTCCTTTTTTGCTTCACCCGGCGGATTATTTTCCGGATATGGCACATCACCAAGGGCACCAATGTCTTTGAAATTTTTGCGGGCTGCTTCGGCCAATACAGCTTTTGGCCATTGGCTGTAATCGCCGCTGCTGTAGGCTTTTCTTAATGCTGCAATATCCACGTCTTCCTGTTGCTTAAAGGAAAAAGCCGCTATCACTATTGAGCTGGTAATTAAAACGGTTGCTAAACTTATTTTCTTCATGTTACGACCTTGTATTTTTTTATAAGATGAAATGCTTTGTTATTTTACTTCCGTTTACCGTACCGGAAAAATGACCTCCCGGTTTTTTACTACGGTTATGCTTGTTTCGTTGTTTTTAAAAAGCGAGCATTTACTATTCAATGTCGTTGACTTAAGCTGGGCAAGTGGCGGGTGGATACACCCGCCACGGCTCGTAAAGGCCACTCCCTTGTTGACTAAAGCTGGGCAAGTGTCGGGTGTAGTCACCCTCCACGGCTCGTAAAGGCCACTCCCTTTTGGTCAAGTGTCGGGTGAAGACACCAGCCACGGCTCGTAAAGGCCACTCCCTTTTTAATTACAATCATATTTTATTCATTGTTTTTACCGAATCAGCATTTTTTATTAGCCCTGCTTAAATTTCCGGGGTTGTGTGTTTATGGCGTAAACCTGTATTTTCGTTTAATATTATTGCTACCTCCAATGCCTGATTCATCAAACTGTACCTCTATTTCAAACAATCCGGTTAGTGTATTATAAGTACCCGGCTCGGTAGATGGCGCAATCAGAATTTTGAACGGTGTCTTATCCCTGCGGTAACAGGTTATCGTTTGTGCCAGCACAACAACCGTTCCGGTAAAAACCGAATCAACGCTTTTGGGAATAAACTGAAAGCACTTGGGTATGGTTACATTGTAAAAGCCGGAATCTGCAGAAAGTGTCTCTGCTGCATACAGCCGTGTAAAATCCAATGCGTTGGTTCCTTTGCCTGCTACGTATGGATTGGCAAAGCCTATCTTATCCGGCTCTGCATCCGAGGTAAAGGTAAATGCAAGAAATTTTCTCCAGCTAGCAGTTGTTTCATCATACCGTTGTGCAAATGGCTGATAAAAGGGCTGCTGTTTGGCCCAGGTGCCTGCGATGGGGGTACCGGCATAAGTAGGCTTTGCATCGTAATTTTTTTTACAGGCAGTAAAACA
>JBGSMI010000002.1:0-6261 GCA_041740215.1 Ferruginibacter sp. | reverse complement strand
CAGATTAGATTACTTCAGGTAATAAATATTATTTCAATGCCGTTTAGTTAGCAGTTTAATTGGCGGGTGGGAACTGTCCACGGCTCGTGGCCGTGATTGGTGTCTTACTAACCACTTTTAACTTAACGGCATTGAATGCTAATTCGAAATTATTTCCTTTATCAACACCTCCAATTCTTCTTCGCCTAAAGTATCCTTCTTCTTAAAAACAATCTTTCCCTTCGCATCGTAGCAATAAGTAAATGGCAGGGATGTAATTCCAAGATCATGAAAGGTTTTTTGTGACCGGGCATAAGTAAAGCGGTATGTATTTGCCTGCTGAAATTGTTTAATCTTATCAATGGGTTCATCAGAAATCATGATGAAATTAATTTTGTCGCCATACATTTTCCGGTATTTTTCAAACACGGGCATTTCCTGTCGGCAAGGGCCACACCAGGTTCCCCAAAAATTCAGCATGAGTGGTTTTCCCAGATAATGGTTTATATCAATGAGGCTATCGTTTAAATCCTTAATTACTATTTCTGCCAATTGTATTTCTGGGGCAATGCGATTCTTTATTTTTCTGACAACGTAAAATGAAGCAGCAACGATGAATATCGCTGCTGCCCAAAAAAGTACACGTCTATTTATATTCACTATTGATTAATATTTTCTATTTCCTCATCTCCTTAAATGCATTTACCAATCCATTGGTAGATGAATCATGGGTGTTAATAAGACCCTCCATCTTTAATTCTGGCAAAATTTTATTTGCCAACACTTTACCCAACTCAACGCCCCATTGATCGAAACTATAAATATTCCAGATAACGCCTTGCACAAAAATTTTGTGTTCATATAAGGCAATCAATTCACCTAAAGCAAAAGGGGTGATTTTTGTAATTAAAAATGAATTGGTAGGCCGGTTGCCTTTAAATACCCGGAATGGATTTTCATGATCGGCTCCATTCATCAATGCCTCCGTTTGGGCAAAGTAATTACTCATCAAAATTGAGTGGTGGTTGCCGAGTGGGTTGTGAGAGATGGCTGGCGCAATAAAATCGCAGGGGATCACCTGGGTGCCCTGGTGAATCAGTTGGTAGAATGCATGCTGTCCGTTCGTGCCGGGTTCGCCCCAGATAATTGGTCCGGTGGAGTATGTAACTTCCTGTTCATTTCGGTCTACGTATTTGCCATTGCTTTCCATATTGCCTTGTTGAAAATAGGCGGCAAACCGGTGCAGGTACTGATCGTATGGTAAAATAGCTTCTGAAGCAGTTCCATAAAAATTAGTGTACCAAATAGCAAGCATCGCCATCAAGACAGGAATGTTTTTCTCAAAGGAAGTTGTTGCAAAATGGATATCTGATTGGTGGGCACCTTTAAGCAAGAGTTCGAAATTATCGTACCCAATGGTTAATGCAATTGATAAGCCGATGGCACTCCAAAGGCTATACCTTCCGCCAACCCAATCCCAAAATACAAACATGTTTTCTGCAGCAATTCCAAATTTTACTACATCCGCTTCGTTGGTACTTAAGGCAACAAAATGTTTGGCGATAAAGGCTTCGTCTTTTGCATCTTGTAAAAACCATTCTCTTGCAGAGTGAGCATTGGTCATGGTTTCAAGCGTAGTAAAGGTTTTGGAGGCAATTAAAAACAGCGTTTCATCAGCCGTTACTTTCTTCAATGTTTCTGCAATATGGGTGCCATCTACATTGCTTACAAAATAGGTTTGAATGCCTTCCACCCAATATGGTTTCAAAGCTTCTGTTACCATTACGGGGCCAAGATCGCTGCCACCAATACCAATGTTTACAACGTATTTTATTTTTTTTCCGGAGTAGCCCTTCCATTCTCCTGAATGAATTTTTGAACAGAAATTTTTCATTTGCTCCAGTACGCTTTTAATTTCCGGCATCACATCTTTGCCTTCAAATAAAATGGGCTTACCTGAAAAATTACGCAATGCAGTATGCAATACGGCTCTTTTTTCGGTGTCATTTATTTTTTCTCCTTCAAACATTGCCTCAATGGCAGCCGGTAAATTGCAGTCAATCGCCAGTTGCAACAAAAACTGTTTTGTTTCATCGGTGATAATATTTTTACTGTAGTCAAAAACAATATCTGAGGTACAGATCGAATATTTATTGAAGCGTTCGCTATCAGCAGCAAAAAGGTCTTTCATGTGTACATTTTTCATTGCTTCAAAATGTTGCTGAAGTGCCTGCCAGGATGGGGTAGAAGTGGGATTGATTTTTGGAAACATATTTAAGGGGTATTGAGTGATAAATGAAGTGCGAAGGTAAAGTTTGTTACCCGAAAAAACAGGTTCATTTACATCCGGCAAATTAGATTGAAATCGTTTGAATTTTAAAGATCGTCACCTGCGTGGTTTATAAAACAGGCATCGCTGCCCGGCTAAATGTATGTTGATTTCATTTTCAAATTTTACTATACCTGGTTTAAATGTTAGATCAGTAAAAACAAACTTTTTAATGGGTTTAAATCACACACTACAAGCAATCAGCATCAGCTATTGATTGAAAATACTTTCAATTAATCAGATCTCTTTAATAACTCCGATAAGCTGTTGCACCATGTCTTCCGTTACGTCCAGATGGGTTACCATTCTAACCTGTGTTGGTGAAATGGCGATGGTAAGTATTCCAGATTCGGCCAATGCTGTTTCGAAGCTTTTAGCAGTAAACCGGCCAATCAACTCAAAGATGAGGATATTGGTTTCTACCGGCATTATTTTACCCACAAAATCCTTTTTGATTAAAGCGGCTGCTATTTGTTTGGCGTGATGATGATCATCTGCCAGCCGGTTGATGTTGTTTTCCAACGCATAAATGCCCGCTGCAGCGAGGTAACCCGCCTGCCGCATGCCTCCGCCAAAAACTTTTCTGATCCTTCTGGCTTTTTGTATAAAGCTTTTTTTACCGAGTAATAAACTGCCAACCGGCGTTCCCAACCCTTTGCTAAGGCAGATGGAAATGCTGTCGAACAATTCGCCATATTGCCGGGGTGTTTCCCCTTTGGCAACCAGGGCATTCCAAAGACGGGCTCCATCCAAATGAAGTTTCAGGTTGTTTTGTAAACAGATTTCTTTGATGTCCTCCAAATCAGTGAAATCGTAGCAACTGCCACCACCTCGGTTGGCCGTATTTTCCAGGCTCACCAGCGATGTAGGGGCTTTGTGTATATCATTTGGATTGATGGCAGCCAGTACCTGTTCCGCCTTCACTCTTCCTCTTTCGCCTTCTAGTGTTTTTACCTGGCACCCACTATTAAATGCAATTCCGCCTCCTTCATAAATGTAAACATGACTCATTCTATCGCAAATGATTTCCTCGCCAGGCTGTGTATGGCATTTAATGGCAATCTGGTTCGTCATGGTGCCACTCGGACAAAAAATAGCGGCTTCCATATTAAATAATTCAGCAGCCATCGACTCCAGTTGATTGATGGTAGGGTCTTCACCAAAAACGTCGTCCCCAACAGATGCGTTAAACATGGCATCCAGCATGGCGGGAGAGGGCTTTGTAAAAGTATCGGAACGTAGGTCTGTTATCATCGGGCAAATATAGCAGTAAAAGCGGTTTGCTAAAGTTAGGTTGAAGCAATTTCGGGAAAATGTAACCATTGATTTATACAGTATTTTAAAGTTTTGTGACACCTTGGCCACCAATAGCAATGGCCAATAGTTCGTGCGTTTGACGATCCAAACAATAGCCGGCTTCTAATTTCCAACCTTTTTATCATTGCACTATGAATTGTAAGATATGATTCGTAACTTTGCAAACTGATTTTTTAGTATTTTGTAAATTAACCAATCCTTTGTGTTTCTTTACCAATAATAATTGTGCTAAAACGTTAGATATTCTGAAAATAATTCAACACAATGAGGCAACTTAAGATCGCAACGCAAATTACCAACCGTGACTCACAGGCGGTGGAGAAGTATTTGCAGGAAATTTCCAAAATCTCTATGATTACTCCTGAAGAGGAAACCATTTTGGCCCAAAAGATCAAAATGGGCGATCAAAGAGCGTTGGACAAGTTGGTGCAGGCCAATCTTCGTTTTGTGGTATCTGTGGCTAAGCAGTACCAGCACCAGGGCCTCTCTCTTAGTGATTTGATCAACGAGGGCAACCTCGGCTTAATTAAAGCGGCACAACGCTTCGATGAAACGAAAGGTTTCAAATTTATTTCTTATGCTGTGTGGTGGATTCGCCAATCTATACTACAGGCATTGGCAGAGCAGGGCAGATTAGTCCGCTTGCCTCAAAACAAAATTGGCACCTACAACAAAGCCAATAAAGCATACATGGCTTTCGAACAGGAACATGAGCGTGAGCCATCTACTGAAGAGTTAGCAGAATTACTGGAGATGAGTGAAACCGAGATCAACAACATTTTCCAAAGTAATACCCGTCATACTTCCCTTGATGCTCCCGTGCATGAAGCAGAAGATGTAGCTATGGGTGATTTACTACAGGGTGGTGATGATACCGACGAGGATGTAATGCATGATTCCTTGAGAAATGAAATCCGCAGGGTGTTAAAATCATTGAGTCCAAGAGAAGCAGAAATTGTAAATGCTTATTTTGGTCTTGATGGAGAAAATGGTGTTACCATTGAGCAAATTGGTCAGAAATATGATTTGACCAAAGAGCGTATCCGCCAGATCAAGGAAAGAGCGATCAAGCGTTTGCAAAAAGCCCGATACAGTGGTGCTTTGAAAGCTTATCTGGGTTAAGATATTTTAATTGTTATAAAAAATCCCTTCGTTTTATTGCGAAGGGATTTTTTTATGCCCATTCGTTCCAATTTTTTAATCGACCAGGATAAGCTGACGGCTGAATCAGTTTAGATTTGGCTTTTCATCCATCAATATCGCTGATGGGTTTTGTGTCGCTTGCCTCACTGTGCGAGGCATAAAAAAATGAACTGTAGATGTAGAATTGATATTTAATGCATTCGCTAGCTGTCACACTGGCCTCAACTAAAAAGTGCTAGAAAAAAAGCTTAATGGGCGTTAAAAAATCAAGGCTGTTTGAGCCGGCATCGTCTACAAATTATTAAGCTACTTGCGGCGAGTTCCTTGATTTTAGCCCGTTGAGCTATTTTTCAGCCTTTTTAGTTGCAGCCTTGATTTTTTTGTTTCTTTTTGCATCAAGGCAAAAAGAAAACAGCGTGAAAGAGTTGCAGAAAAACTCTTTTTATACAGAATCTACGCTTTTTATAAGTCACTATTTTACCCCTTGTGAAATATATCTTTTACCTGTACGAACATTTAATATGGATTACTCAACTGCCGTCTGTATAACTGCACTGTATTTTCAAGTCCTAGGTAAATGGCGTCGCAAACTAACGCATGGCCAATCGAGACTTCTTTCAAATTCGGGACATGTTCCATAAAGAAACGGAGGTTTTGCAAATCAAGATCGTGGCCGGCATTAATTTCTATACCCAGCTCATTGGCTTTAATCGCAGCAGCAGTATAAGGCTCAATCGCAGCTTGTTTATTTCTTTTGGCAAATAAAAGCGCATAAGCTTCGGTGTACAATTCAATGCGGTCGGTACCGGTAGCAGCGGCGCCTTCTACCATTTCAACTACCGGATCTACAAAGATAGAAGTGCGAATACCAGCATCTTTAAATATTCGGATCATGCGAATCAGGTAATCTTTGTGTTCAATTGTATTCCATCCATGGTTGGAAGTAAGTTGCCCCAATACATCCGGTACAAGTGTTACCTGTGTTGGTTTATTTGCAAGTACCAGTTTTACAAACTTTTCTTCTGTACAATTGCCTTCAATATTTAATTCTGTCTTGATTTTCCTTTTTAAATCAGGTATGTCCGCATAGCGAATGTGTCGCTCATCGGGCCGAGGGTGAACTGTAATGCCTTCCGCCCCAAATCTTTCAATGTCAAGGGCTGTTTTTACGAGGTCGGGATTGTTGCCTCCACGGCTGTTTCTAAGGGTAGCAATTTTGTTAATATTTACAGAAAGCTTCGTCATCGTTGATTCAAATTTCTATCAAAGTTAGGTAGTTATTGCGCTATAAATTAGATGAAATGCAACAAAAATCGTTAAAAGGCAAAAATTGTTAAATTCTAGTATGCTCTTGCGTCTTTCCCTTCATAGAAATTCATAAATGCACGGTTCACCACACGGTTTCCACCAGGTGTTGGGTAATTTCCAGTGAAATACCAATCGCCTAAATGTTCTGGACAAGCTACGTGCAAATTAGCTACCGTTTGAAAGAT
>JBGSMI010000433.1:0-2596 GCA_041740215.1 Ferruginibacter sp. | reverse complement strand
TGTTTTTTCAAGTAAACTAAGTTTTAGTCAAACATGGTCTATTCCGATATACTTGCCTGAATATTCTCGTTACATAAGATTATCTGACGATGTAAGATTGAATCATACGGTAACTATTGTTCATAGCCCAAATATATATTTCAGGTTTGTATTTTTTGATACAATGGGTAAATCTTATTGCGAAGTTTACAAAAGTAAGAAGCTTTATGAAAAAGGATATTATGAAAATTCTTTAGACACATTAAAACGTTATTCAAGTAGTGTTACAGGAAAAGGGAGAAGAGGGAAGATTTCTGTTTTGAAATATTTTGAACCTCTTAAAAATGGAGAGTGGATTGAAACTGTGAATGGAAGGATTAAAAGAAAAAACTATGAAATGGGAGAAGGTGTTTTGATTCAAGCAAAGTCACTTTCTTCTTCAGACAACTAAGTAAGAACAAGAACATTATAATAATAGTTCATCCCTGCAATTGTTTTTGCAAATTATTTTTTAAAATAAAAAGCATCAAGAAACCCAGTCAGGTGCAGGACTAAAAAGCTGATAGACGCTGGATCCGATAGCCATCGGATGATGCCTAGGTTTGTGCATTAGGTTTCCAGTGCCGGGCGGTACTAAAAGCAGCAAAATTATAAAGCCATCAGTAATAAAAAAAGTTGGTGGTTTTTATTAGATATTCAAACCTCAAAAGTTCTTTGATAGCTAAGTTCCTTTGGTATGCAAATGCCGGATTCGGTGTACCGGACAGATGGCGCTTATTTCATGAATGGCACCACGCTGCCCCAGGACAGCAGCTATACTGTTTCGGATGCCTTCAATAATTTTACGGTTGAGTTTTGGGCCAAGCCAACAGCCACTCACCAGATTGATGCGGAAGGATATACCTGGGGAGGACTTGCAGGGCAGCGTTACCTCGTTGCTCCCGGATACCTGGCCGGTACCAATGTAAGCATGGGCGTTAGCGTAGGCACCAACGGCGTAAGTGTTTATGAGCATGGCGATAGTTATATTCCGGCACTACTGGTTTGGCAATCGCCTTCTGCTATCACCGACTGGATTCATGTAGCCATTGTTTACCAGAATAAGCAACCGAAGCTGTATATCAATGGGCAGTTGGTGAAAACCGGACTGCTAAGCAGCAAGCAGTTTGTGTACCCTAGCTTTAATTTTACGGGCTACGCTTACGGTACTTACCAGGGTTATGTAGATGAGATGCGGATCTGGAAGGAAGCCCGAACGCAACAGCAAATTAAAGACAACCGGTATGGAACCATTGCAGTGCCTCAAACCAACCTCTCCGGCTACTGGCCGTTAAGTGCCAGCAATGGCAGTACCCTGGTTGATATCAGCGGCAATAACAGGAGTGTTCCGCCCAACAACAATACCGGTAGGTTAACTGGGAATGCTGGGGGGAATGCATATCGCTATGGATTTATTAGTCAAGAAATATCTACTGAAATAAATAGTAATTCAACTACTGCTGAATTTTGGGAATATGAAAGTAGAATAGGAAGAAGATGGAATAGAAATCCAGTAATTAAAAGTTGGGAAAGCCCATATGCATCATTTCACAACAATACTATAGCATTTTCTGATGTTAATGGCGACGACGCTGGCGACAAGGCCAAAGACCATGCAAGAAGAATTAAAATTGACGATTATAAAGTTTCAAATCTAAAAAGTGGCAAAGGTGTCTCTCTCTTGGATAGATAAAGATGGCAAAGCACATTTAAAACAATTTCTAATGCAACGGTCAGATATCCCGGCAAATTCAAAATCACTTAATGAAAGTCAATTTCAGGCAATGGCAACAATAGAGGGAATTAAAAGAGGAAGTTTTTTAGTAAATGCTTACAAAAATGCTATAATAGAAGATATATGCATTGAGGAAAATCTACCTATTCGCCGAGCGGTGGCTACGTTACCGATACCGATAAAAAAGAAGCTGAAAAATTTAATATGTATATTAATAATTCTATCTCTTTAAATGTGGATGAATCTCAGGCAAATGAATTTATGGATTATCAGACATTTATTGTTCGCCAGTTACCGGTGAATTTTGTTCAAGGCACGAGGGCGGAAAATTACATTTTCCCGACCAACGGCATAATAAGCTCCCAATTTTGGGATTCAGGTATACTAAATGAAGCTTTAAGAAAGTTCAACAATAAAGAGTCCGTTGAAGGCCAACAAATATCTTTTGGATTTAAAGAATTGGCCAAAGATTATTCACGAAGAGGATCATTTACAGCATAACTGGATTTGTAGGGTCGGGAACAATTACAATAAAAAAAACGGATTAAGGAATAATGATTTTAATTTTCAACATAACTAGTATTACTTCTGGGAACTTGTTTAAACATCCCAGGAACGCTGAAAAACGGCCCAAATCGTTTATTAGGGATAGCCAACGGCGGACACCTTTCGGAAACATAAGCCAAACATTCAACTTGATCATGCCTAAAGTAAAATTCCTTAAAATTATTGAAACTGATTTTAGCGGAATTCACTAACGTTGGTAAACAACTGCAAATATTTGTCCAACGAAATAGACTTGCATTCGTTACTTTTTATCAACAGTCATAAAAACGGCTCCCC
>JBGSMI010000382.1:0-23759 GCA_041740215.1 Ferruginibacter sp. | reverse complement strand
CGCTTTTGAAGAATTTCGTTTTTTGGAACTATAAATGGCCGATCTTCTCTAATTTTCTTTGTTGTCTCTTTTCAGTAATTCTTCTGCTTCCGCTCTTACTTTTTTAGAACTATGTTGTGTGGCTATTTCTTTGAATAACTGGTAACAGCCGGAGCATTGGCCTTCGTTCAATTTTAGAAAGCGGATAAGATTAACTCCCAATATATCATCCGTTGTTTTCTTTAGGGCTGCTACTACATGATCATTTACAGTAGCAGTAAAAGGCTTGTATTGCAACACTGACAGTACCGTATTTTTCAGTTCATTATTAAAGGAAGAATCCAATACATTTAATAAAATACTTTCAATTGATTTATGGTCGATAAATCTCAAGGCCGCCAAAGCTTTGATTTTAATATCAGTGTCTGCATCATTTAAATAAGATTCAATGATTTTGAAAGATGAGTCGAGTCCTGCATTACCGATGATACCCAATAATTGAATATTTTTCTCTTTGCTACCTACCCGAGCATATTTATTTGTTTCAGCTATAATATTTAAAAGAATATCGTTTGCCCTGCCAGCATTGTCTACTTTGAGCCGGTGGCATAAACTGCCTAAAAAATATCGCATTGCGATAGATATATTACTGTCGAATGATCCTGGATTCAGTGCAATTGCTTTGATGGAATCAATAATCTCTGGCGAAGGATTATCAAGAAAGAGAAGATTGTTTATTAAGAAGTCGATTGCCTGAGGATCATTGGATCTTGCATGAAAAACAAATGCAAGCTGTTTTTGTGCGGCTATTGTAGCTGCATCGGTCAGCCCCTTTACAATGATTTTGAAATGAATGTCTGTAGCGGCTTTCCCTACAATTTGTTTTGCAAAATCAATGGCCATTCCCGGGTTCAAATAAATCAATGCTGCAACTTTTTTATAGTCTTTGGCGGAGTCAATTTTTGCCCCAGACTGTCGTAGTGAATTTATTTTTGCAATTATGCTGGCATAATTATCATCTCCTAATATTCTCTGATAAACAGATAAACTTATTTCGTCTTTACTAATGTATTCGCTCAGGGTTACTTTCACTAAGGCTGAAAGGTTTTCCTGGAAATTTTCCATTAAACTCTCCTTTTCCGAAATTACCAATGGAGCCCAACCAGTTTGTTGTAAATGAAAATTACTGTTGGTAATACTGGTAGTTTTACCTTGAACTAAAAGCGTCAATACTTCTTTTAATTCAATATTAAAGATCGTTTCATTCCTGACGGTAATAAAGGCTTCAAGATTTTGTTTATAATCCGTCAGATTATTATTGGAAAATGAAGCATAACCTAAGCCTGTTCTTTTGTATTTTTTTGAGCCATTCCCAGTGTGCCCATCTATCACCTGATAGTTAGATTCAAGAACTCCAATTCTGTCTTCTTCCTCAACAACGCAACCGCCTGGCGGACATTGTACCGGAAATGAATCACTAATGTGCATGTAAGAGATCAGTTGATTGATCAGTTGTTTATATCCAGAAGGTATTCCCTGCTGGTAAAATAATCTGGCACCCGTAAGAGCTGCGCCAGGCCGAATAAAAACGGGCTTAGATAAATAGAGTATAGCGGCTTTACTATTTGAGTCTGTGATTCCTTGATTAGAAAAAACTAACTTATCCGGAGTAAATTGAAAACGCAACAACGTTAATTTTCGTTCATTAAAAACCTTTGATACCAGGGCCGTTCCTTCCATAATAAAATTTGTATTTAACAGAAGCGAATCGGTACGTTGTTTAACTTTTTCTTTCCCTTCAAACAAAACGGGTATATCGTAATCGCAGTTTGCTGTCAGGCGGATATGATATTCCGTTGTGTTTGAAATAAATGCAGTATCCTGTAAGGCTTGCGTGAAAGCAATGGGCTTGAAAAAAAAGAGGAATAAGATTACAAGATAGCATTTCATTAATACAAATAATTTTAGAATTTTTTAATGCTGGTCTACTTGAATTCAATCATTTTTTTGCTTGCCTCCTACCAACTTTCAAAAAATCTCTCTTCAGGTTTTGATTCAATAAACGTTTTATTTAATTGCACCAGTCCCTGGCTTTTCCAAAGTTCTGTTCTCAAATCCAATTGTTTCCATTTTACACCACAGGGAACAAAATAACACCATTGTATTTCAGGATACCCCAATTTAATGCCTGCATATAAATGACCTTTTAGTAATTCAATCGTACCTATGCTGGATACATCACTGTACAATTGCCATTCATTGGCCCAGTTTAAAGAAGCTTCTGCATAATTATCTAAATTCAGTTCAATTAAATTAAATACTGGCTCTATATAGGGTACCGCGATATCAAAGTCTCCAAAGCCAATAGCATAGCCAACTTCAGCATACAAACCACAACTGGCGGAGGGCTTAATCTGCAACCCGGCCATTGTTCGGTGCATTTCTCCGGTAACATCTATCCCGGCTGTACCTCTAACACCGCCTTCAAATTTAACGTCTCCTATACCAATAGGAATACTAAACTGCATTATAGGAATTTCAACTGTATTCTCAAAAGCATCTGTAACAATTACATCTTCTTCGGAATATTCCTTATCGACGATATTGGCAGTTGCAGCAATTATTTCCTGCCCGCCGATTTTCAAACTTATTTTTTTAGAGTGCTTTGCATTTCTATTTGATTTAGCAGCATACTCAACAGTCATATCGAAAATATTGATCGTAGTGTTGCTGACTCTGCCTGAAGCATTGATGTTTCCTTTAACCGTATAAGTGGATGCAGTATTTTTGATATCTTCAATAGTAGCATCTTCTGCATCTGCATTTATCTGATATGCAATTGCAGAGGATTCCAGGTACCCGCTGCTGGTTACAGAAAGAAGCTGGTTACTTTCCCCTAATTTATAAAATGGATAATTTTCTCTCCTGGTAGCAGTTTTTGCATTCCCGTTGGTGGATGTAGGTTTTTTAATACTTTTCAGGAGTTGGCCTTTAACATATGTGCCGCCGCTTTTTTGAATTTTAAATGGATTGACAGTTTTAAAATTAATAGCCTTTTGTTTGGTTAACTGGTAAGCCGGAATTGGTTTTATGTTTAGGCCTGGTAAAATACGATTCTTAAACATAATGGAGTTGAACTGCGTGGTTGTTATTTTTGCTACCAGCTTGGTATTCACTACAGCAAAATCCTGTTTGGCAGCAACGGTAAAATCAGTTTTCATTACCGGTTTATACATTTCGATTGGTTTTACAATCCCTTTCACCTCGTCTAGTGTATAACCTTCCGCATTCAATTTCCTTTCAATGGCCCTCATTTTTTGATTGTATTCTGCTACCGTAATAATTTTGGCACCGGGAGTACGTTTTCCTTTTTGTGGTTCGTATTTAATAGTAATCTTCATTGTATCTGGCGCTATTTTTCCATTTGGATCTTTCAGCACATAAAGACTGGCATTGGTAATAGGCCTCTTATTCAAATCGACTTTAACTGTATTAATACGGGTTTCAATTAATTTTTTATTTTGAGCAACGGCATTGCTATTGATCAGGAAAATTATCAGCACTGCGAGTGTTGCAGGCAAGTGTTTAGAGTTTTGTTGTTTCATATAAATATTTTTATAGTTTAAGTTTATTTGGTCCACAAACTGGCAACACCAGTTCTGTTAGGATAGGGGCCGGCAATTTTAATGATATTATCTGCAACAAATTGAGCCACCATTTGGTCTTGTGAAATGGTACCATGATTGTGATTTTCAAAAGGCCCGTCATAAAATCGATAATAACTGCCGCCTTGTTTATGATCAAAATATTCGTTGATACCTTTACCCATTCTAAAACCAACGGCTGAGGCGTAATCAACAAACCCATCAGTATCTACTTCACCATCATTGCCAGCCAGGCAATATAATATCGGTTTTACATTGGTAGCTGAATTACTACAGGAATAAGGTACAAAACTACCATTACTAGTTTTTCCACCCCATTTAATACGGTCAAGTTTGTCGGCAGCGCCAAAGAGATTACAGCCCCAATTCATGGGGTCATTTGAAGGAGCATCTATAGCATGAAGTACATAATGTGCTGCAGGTACACCATAGATATACATGATTTTGGCTTTATCAAGTAGCTCTATGGTAGTAGTTGAGCCTTGTGTTGTTCTGCGGAGATAATATTGTGGTACGCCGCCAAACGCATCTTGTGAGATATCGTTATAATATGGCCCGGTAGGACGTCTTCCACCAAAGCAATATACAGGTATTAAGGAACTATCACTTCGCTTTGCGAATTGCGGGTCACCTTCGGCACTATTAAAGGAAGGAACATAGTCGAGGTTACTCATATTGTCCCGGGAATCTCTGTCTTCAAAACCAGGAACAGCCTTAATAATATCGATGAAAGAATTCCGAAAAGGGTTTACTTCCAGGTTTGCAATTGGAGTAAAACCTAATAACAAATTTTTGGCTGCATCCGCTTTGGCTGCATCCTTTTTTATTGCGATGATCTTCGCTGGTAACGGAGAGCCTTCATGTGGAGTGCTAATGGTGGTAACGCAAACCGTTCTATCACGAATAAATGAGGCCTGGGTTTCATCCAGTGATAAATTGTCAAAACGAATACCAGGTTTCATGATCATCCGGGTTACTATGCCTCCACCGCTATGGCACACGAAATAAATCTGTGGCTGGGAAGCTATTTTTTCGCTGGTGTATTCATAAATATTATAAAGCCGCTTCACCGCATCCTGCGCTTGCACCATCATTGGGAGTACGCCGTTCCGGGGCAACAGTACTACATAAATATCGTTGCGGCTGCTTAATTTATAGACGTAATCACCTAAATCAGCTACTTCTCTGTTATCAGGAGTATTTGCAATAGTATAAAAATCACGTGGATTTTTAATAATTTTTCCGCTAAGTGTTTCTATTTGAGGATAATTATTTTTCTGTCTTTCTAATTCTGGATTTTCCGGAATGCTGCCATTGTTACCAAGCAGTTTAAGCAGAAATCCATAAGTGAAATAAGCTTTTACATGTTGGATAGTGTTGACCTTTATATCCTTGTCGAAATAACCGGTTGTTGGTAAGCCGGAATCAAAAGTTGGTCCTGTGATGCCATGCATCAGTACAATTAACTTTTTACCGGTTAAAGAAAAATTAAATACTCTCGCTAACTTTTGGACTTGGACTGGCAGCTTTAGTACTGTATTGGGGGAACTTTTTGGCTGAACAATCAGTTTCGGCGAAACCTGTCCGCTTGCTGCAACGCACATTAAAACGGTGCATAAAATAAGTAGTTTTAACGTCTTCATTTAATTGTTTTTTGTTTTAATATAGTGATTGAGTGGCTACGTATTTTGTTTACCTGGATATCCCTTTAGCTTACAAGATTCATCTGATCGGTAGTCAATTGCATTTTATCAATGGGCGAAAATTTTTTAATGGCAAGTGCTGATGGTACAACTTTTATTTGGCTATTAACAGGCGTTTTTATTTGTGCATTTGTTTGCAAATTGGCAACAAATACAAACATGCTTAAACATAGGTAATGTCCTTTCTTCTGTTTCATCTTCATATAATTTTTGGTTACTAATCTATTTACCGCATCATACAACTGATATTGGCAATAGGGGTAAATGAAATGGTTTTTAAATTCTTATCCATTAGCCAGCGCATTCCATAATTGAGCACCAGATTTCGTCCTATGCGCCAGTCGCCCCCAAAATTGATGGTGTAAGGATGTACGATGTCCCATTTTACAGAACTGGCTACGATGGTTTTTCCGGTTGGTGAAGTAAAGGCTTCGTTCACCGCATCAAAGGGCGTTTTAATGGTTTTACCTTCATAAATGATTTCTGCAAAAAAATTATATACCGGTCCACCATAACGGAAATTTAGCCCAAGCGTAATGAGCTTATTGTCTGCAATGGTAGTGGCTTCTTGTTCAATGCCATTGACATCATCTTTAATACTAAACCTTAGTTCTTCCTGGTAAAAAGAACTGCGAACGAGTCCTGTTACAAGGCCCCGTGTCCCGATGCCTGTGCCGAAATTGAGCCATAGCCCATTACCACTGTTTCTATTAATCCGCAGCGACTTTAAGTTGCCTGCACTATCTGTACCATAGGTATATATTTTACCAAAAGCCAAGTCGATAAATGCTGCATTCCAGTTGTCGGCAATAAACTCTTTCGCCTTTTCCTGAATGGCATCATTCCTGCGGCTGAAATAGGTTGCGAGCAGTTGGTCGTTGTCTCTTAATGCAAGTCTTACTTTTTGCAAGTCGGTTGGTCTGGTGATTGTATCCAGCGATGCCAGCAAATCTTTTTCCGTTTGTTTTAAGGTTAGTAATTCTGCGGCAAAGGTTTGCTGAACATCATCATAAGCGCCTTTCACCAGCAGCGGATCTTTCTGCTGAAACAAATTCATTTTTACAGCAGTCCCTATCCGGCGATCACCATTTTCGGTTTGTATGGTTCCGGCAGATAAATCGAGGGACGAAAGCATGCGTTGCAGCCGGTTAGTGCGCTGGTATTTTTCCAGATTTTTTTTGTTGTAAAACAACTCCCAGATGGGTTGCGCCTGTATGGCAAGATTGGGATTAACCCGCCAGTTTCTAAAACTCCAGTCTACCTTAAAATCCTTGATAGATGCAGTACGTGCAACCTGGCTGGGCGCTGCCCCCATTAAATCAAACAATGGTGATGTAGGAATCGCAAATTCTTTGGGCGCTGGTTTTTCCGCTTCCTGCGAATAAACAGGCCCAATGTTGATAATGATAGCCATTGAAATAATCGCTGCGGTGATGTGATGGTTCATGGTTTAAAAAACTTTGTGACCTGATTGATGAAAGCAATTTTTAAGACTATAAAATTGATGATCAAAATCCGTTTCCGGCATCACTGCAAAGCAGTAATTAGAGTACAAAAAAGTACCTGCTTTCAGGTATAGGAATATTTGCAGGATATGATTTAGGAGGTTAATGGCTAATGCTTTTCCGGGAGATAAAATTGTATGTGTTGCCGCATTCTCAAATGGAAGTATGCATTGCCTTTTCTTTTCTTGTTTCTTTAAATGAAATGAGCCAACGACAAATGGGTTGCAAACAGGCATGTACAAAAAACAAAGACCGCCGTCCTCCTGACCATATATTTAAAAGAAATACTTGTCTCGTAATATTAGTTTGCCCACTGGAACTTGCGGCGCTGTTTTGAAAAGGCAGGAACCGGACGCAGCTAGTACATTATTTTTACGCTTTTTTTATGAATATATTTTTTTGTACCAAATAGATGAATACCTTTATCGCAAATAAGGCTTAATAATATTTTATTCATTATTCCCAAACCTAAAACTAAATTTTATCCACTCATGACAAGTCTCAAAAAAGTATTTGCAATTTTATTTGTCGGTACAATCATGTTAACTTCTGCAGCCATTGCTCCAAAAGTTAGCTTTACCCCAGAAGAAAAAGCAGCCGCAATTTCAAAAGAAATTGATCTTGCAAAAGCAAACGGTAAAATTTCAAAAGCAGAACTGCTTAAAATCGCAACGGTAGTAAAAGGCGAAAAACTTACCCTAAAGGAAAAGGTTGCTTTGAAAATTTTTGGTAAAAAAATTGGCAACAAAATAATGGAGTCAACCAACACAACCGGCGATGGTGGCAAGTCTCAGGTGATTGCGCTAATTTTGGTTTTGCTGGTAGGTGGCTTAGGTATTCATAGATTTTACCTGGGGTATACCTGGCAGGGAATTGTTCAATTGCTAACGCTTGGTGGTTGTGGCATTTGGGCTTTAATTGATCTGATCCGTATCATCACTGGTTCACTGCAACCTAAAGACGGAGAATACGAAACAACTTTATAATTATTTAGATAGAAATAAGGGGCCTTTATAAGGCCCCTTTCTTTTAGTATGAAATTGAAATATTATTACAAAATTGCCTTGTTGGTTTTTTTGGCTGCTACTCCGGTTGTGTTATTAATATTACCGGTTGATTTTTTTGATCACGGTCCTACCGTGTGTTTATCAAAACTTGTAAATGATAAAGAGTGTTATGCCTGTGGCATTACCCGGGCGATCATGCATTTGATACATCTTGATTTTGAAAATGCGTATGCATACAACATGCTAAGTTTTATTGTGTTTCCCTTGTTAGGCTTAATCTGGGTACAATGGTTTATAAAAGAGTTTAAGATCGTAAAAGCAATGCAGCGCAAATTATTCTCCAACGCACAACAAACCCCAGCTTAGGCATTACCCACCGGGCGAAGCGAAGATAACTTGCTGCTCCATCCTAAGTTCCCGACATTATCCCGATGGCTTTTGCTGCCGTGGTTCATGTTCCCACTTAGGTAGTTGCGCTGTTATAAAAGCGATTGATGGCACTGAATACTATCCACCCAATATTCCGAATAAATATTTAAATAAATAATGCCAGTCGTGTGGGCTTATTTCAAATGGGAACCACGGCTGTGAGGAATATTACAGATAAACTGATATTGATGTACAGTTTTTTTTAAAATGTTAACCATACATTAATTAGCGGTCTTGATAAAATTGTCTGCTAAATAAGGGTTGTATTTTTCAACTGGCAGCAGCAAATAATATCCAATAATCATATTAGTATTTTTAACGCAAACCTCTATATGCAGGCGAGTTGTGAAAGTTGAATCGGGATAAACTTTATCGCCTTCGTTAAAAGAGCTCCTTATGGTATCATAGGATGGGTTGTTGGTTTCTTTATTTGATTGATGTAAATATTGTATAACTCCACAATCTAATTGCCTGTTTGCTCCTTTATTTTTTGGCATAAGAGCACCCGCAGTCAATTTAGTTAATCGCAATCCATCATAAGCATTCTGAAGAATTGGAGCGGACTTTGATTCAAGTAAGTTTAGGCAATTCCCTAAATTAATGATTGCTCCAAGTACAAATGGGTTTTTAATCGCTCCGCTAAATTTTTGATCTCCATTAGCACACTCTATAGCATACTCTAATGCACGACCTGGATTTTGCTCCCAAAAATAAACTCCTTCTCCTGGCCAATCATAAGAGTTCAGGCTTGGATTTAGTCCATATTTTCCATTTAGGACACTTAACCCAACCTCTCTATCGCAGCTATGGAAGCCGAATACTTGTAAGGGATGATGGAATGCCAAAATTAGTTTTTGCTTTCTTGTCTTACCTGTTTAGTTTCAAAAGAAATCTTTAATATTGGGCGATCCATTATGCCAGCATTAATAAGAAATTGAATTGCTGACTCTTTGGATTGATTAGCTTTTTTGGTAGCTTCTTTTATCGCATCTATTTGTTTTTGAATTGCAGAATCAGTCATTGTGCTAATATTTTAGTTATAGATGATCGTCTTTCAAAATTATATCCAAGACAATAGATATTCTCATAATGTTAAAAGGTACACTGATTTATATGTATGAACGGAAATATGTAGTTATGAACGGTATGAAATTTTTGTAAAACAAAAGGTGCTTTTCAGTTATCCACATTTTTTGTTCATAGTCATGGTCTAATAGGTATGTAGTTACCTGAGGATACGAACCCCGGCTCCGCTGCCGTGGTTCGTGTCCTCACGAACCACTCTTCGCAATGGATTCAGATGGATATAATTTAACTTTTGCAGCATTACGTGTCTGCTATAAAGGTGAATAGCCAGTGGGTCCCGCTGCCAAAACTCATATTCTTTGTTATAAGCATTTACGGAGTATTTCGATAAAGCTGCATTATTTTCTTTTAATAATCTTTTAAACTCATGAGCAGTAAATTTTAAGAACGAACCCTGTGCTGTTTCCTTTTTATTTAAACCATTGATTCGCCAAATCAAATGAATGTGATCAGGCATAATTACAAACGCAAATACGTCAATCAATCCTCTTTCACTAAGCGTTCGCAATGAGCCGATGATCACTTCTTTAAATTTGTCATCTTCTAATAAATGATACCAACTATTAATGGCAGCAGAACAAAAATAGACCTCCCCTATTTCCATTTTCGACTTCCGTTTAGGTAAATAAATAATATTATCCATCAGCTAAATTTTATTTTATTGTTTAACTAAATAGGCATTAGTATTTTGTTGCAAAGAGTGGTTCGTGAGGACACGAACCACGGCTCTTCTAGTTCTTTTTCATATAACTCCAATAGCCTTTCAGCACTTTTACTTCAGTACAGGCTTCGGAGCCACCACTGTTGAAGATGAAGGATTCACCTCCCCGACTAAGTGCGTAGCATTTGTTATCGGTATCATTGTATTTGTAAATGTATAGTTCTGTATTTGATAACTGGCAAACATTGAGTCGCAGCGGTGGTGTTGCCGGGTTGGCAAGATCGAGTACAAAATGCATCAGGGGGTTTTGAAGCGGTGGTGTAGGGTCGCCGCTTATCCGGCTGCGGCCTGTCATGTATAATTTATCGCCAGCCAGCGCAAGTGCAAAGCCGTTGTTAAAGCCAAGATTATTAGTAACCGGATCAAAGTTCGTAAGTCCTGTGAGCACATGTGTTACCGGGTCGTATTGACGGGCTCTAATATTGCCATAACTAAAAACCAGTTTATTTCCACGGGCTACCACCATACCACCAAATATCAGGTCGGGCGTAGTAGCGGTTGCCAAATCGCCCGACCACTTATCGGTAAGTATATTGTATCGGTACAGTTTTATGGAAGGATTGATGGCATAATTGGTAGCACTACTTCCACCGTCCAGCAAATAAATATCTGTACCGATAGCTGCGGTAGCATGATAGCTGCTGTTAACTGGTATATCTGCTATAGCACTCCAGGTATTTGAAAGCATATTGTACCTGGCAGAGGTCTTATGCAGCAAAATGTTTGATGCAGGAAAATCAAAAACGTCGCCACCGGTGATGTATATGTTATCGCCTACCAGGGTTACGCCACAATGATTGCGCTCACCAAGTGGTGACATATTGGGAAGTTGATTCCATTGCTTTGCAAAAACATTGTATTGGTACAGGTAAGCATCTGCACCATAATAAATAAGCGACTTGGAATACCATACCGCTTCTATGCTGGCTATACCACCCGGCACATCGCCACCTCCGCCAAGTGGAAAGTTGGCAGACCAGCTTCCATCATAATTGGTTGGCTCAGGTATAAATGCAGTGTCCCACAAATCAATAGTTCGTAGTACAGAAAAACCTGCCGCCTTTAGTGCTATGGTATCAGGGCTTTGAGCCAATATAATCGCTTTGGAAGGAAGGCCTTCAAGATTTTTCCAACTGGTTCCATTTCCACCTTCAAAGCTACCGGCATTGTAGCGCAGACTACCAGGCGTGTTGGTAGTGGTATTGCCGATTTTAATGGCTCCGTTTACATCCAGCTTTTGCAAAGGTGTGGTTGTGCCAATACCTGTATTTTGCGCCTGCAGGTGCATGGGAATAAATAACAGCATAATAAAACAACGATTCATAATAAGCAGTTGATGGTTTATAATAATACAGGCGTTTACGAAATGCAATACAATTAGTCTGTATTTAAAGCTAGGATTTTTATTAACGACATTGCTAAAAATTATGGATGCTTTTCAAATTATCAGCTTTATATCTTTTCAGGTGTTACCAACCTTATCGAAGAGTGATATCTGTTGTGATGATCTTTCAGACAGGATGGAAACTTTAATCAATGACAGCGTTTATTTTTTGCCAAAGAACATTGTCAAATCCCGAAAGAGCGAAATTTGGATTAGATGGATCAGATGCGTCTCCCATTCTGACAATGACCATTTTTTTACCTGGTACTACATAAATCCGTTGATCTGCTGCGCCCATTGCTGCATACATATCGGAAGGCGCATTCGAAATTAAAGTAGTTGGATAGACAGTTTGTCCGCCGGGAACCATGTATTTTGATTTGCCATTGAGCCACCATAAATAGCCATAAGATGGATTGATGGTTTGAGAAGAATTAATACTTTCAAGAAAAAAAGGTTCATTGATGATCGTTTCGTTTTTCCATTTTCCTTTGTTAAGCGCCAATAGTCCAAACCTTGCCATACTGCGGGTACTACTATGATATATTTTAAATATCAGCCCATTATTCCAAAAGCCATCCATTCCTATTTTGTTCTTCAGTTTGTTATTGAAATACGTTTCAAAATCCTGGTTACTGGCTGCTGCAACAACATCCATTAATTTTTGAAAAACATTGTGGTAAGACCATCTTGTACCGGCGTCGGCCAGATAGGTCAAATTTGATTTTATTACAAATTCACTTGCATCATTTATGCCGGATGTCATTGCTAGTAAATGTTTCGATGTAATTAAGTTTTCTTTTTCAATTGGTTCACTTGTCCAGCCAGCATTTAGATATTGAGAAACTTTGTTGTTGATATTCAATAGTCCTTCTTGTTGAGCAATGCCCGTAGTAGCAGATACCAAAGTTTTTCCAGCGCTATTCCATTGCCATGTAGCAGTGGATGTATGTCCGTTAAAATATTCTTCCATTACAATTCTGCCATTTACAAGAATCATAAACGATTTGGTATTTTTTTGAATAAGATAATCTTTTAATGGCTGAACGGCAGTTTCGTTCCAACCTAAACTGGAACGTGTTTTTGTTTCCCAGTTATTGCCAGTGTTTGCAGGAAAATACATCAGTTCAACCGGAATGGGTTGTGCAGGATCGTCTTTTTTACAGCCCGTCAACAATGGAATTAAAAACAATAAAAGGATTATTAAATTTTTCATACTATTGTTTATTAAGTGAATATTTTTTATTTCCCGGTTATAGATATCCCTATTCCCAAAAGGTTTAATACCTATTCTCCGATTAGATGAAACGTTCGCAATCATTTGCTGTTCGCAGCCTTGATTTTTTTTGTTTCACCCTGAGCGAAGTCGAAGGGTTTTATCAAGAAAAAAAATTGAAGTCTAACCTATTCTCATCTGAGCTTTGCGAATATTACACCTAATCCAATTTATTTTTATTATCAGTACCCTATTTTTTTATTCTGTGCTCGTATACCGGCCTTCCATTTTATCAACCACAATTAAAACAAACGGAATTGACTGATTAATTAGTATACAGAAATTGTACCTGGAGCGCTACCATTGCATGCTAGGCACTTTTTCCTTCGATATCATTTAGCTATCCTGCTCAAAGCTTAGCACGCATTATCATTTTAATTTTACCACCCGCCTGCTAACGGCAGTATTTTCAAATTCAACAGTCACAATATAAATGCCGGGAGCCAGTTTAGTTAATCCTTCAATTTTTTTACTGTTCAATCCTGTTTTCCCATTTTCATTTAGTAGCACTACAGCACTACCAAAAGCATCAAAAATGCGAATAGAAACTTTGCCTGCATTGGGCAAAAGGTAATGCAGCAAAATATCATGCTGAAATGGATTAGTGATATTTTGCACTGTAAAACCTGCATCACGATGGCTTAGCAACAGTACATGGCTATACTTGTAACTGCCATTGTTTCCCACCATCTTTATACGGTAGTATCGAGGGGTAATCATATCTACCGAATCTTTAAATTCATAGAATGAAGTCGTGCTTCGGTCCAGTGCTGCAACCTGCCCTGCTTTGGTAAATTTTTTCCCGTCTTCACTTCTTTCAATTTCATAGTGACTTATATTTTTTTCCATCGAAGTCTGCCATTTCAGATGGCCCTTTTTACCAATCACCCTGCCATTAAAACCAGTTAGCTTCACATCTAAAATAGTGGAGCAGTCAATGATTTTCAGCATCGTGCTCTTGTTGTTGTTATAGGCACATGCATTGCTGGCTAAGTTGTCGGCAGAGGTTGCAGCGGCCACCCGGTATCGGCTGCCACTATCGGCATACCGGCCGGTAAAAGAAGGAAAGGTTGCAATATAAGTATATTGCCCGTTCACCAGGCTCGGTGTTTCCGTGCCAGTTACGCCGGTATCAACCCATGTAATACCGCCATCCGTGCTTTTCTGCCATTTATAAAAAGTATAATTGGGGAAATAGCTTTTTACGGTTACGCTAAAATCTACCTGGGTGCCATCGCAGCCCAATAGTACCGGGGTGATATTCAGGTCTACATTTGGCTCACAGGTGGATAGTGCAACATCATCCATTGCCCAGTCGTTTCCACCGCCACCGGGCGAATTATTGCGAATGGTTAATGTAAAGCCAGTTTGTGCCGTACCGGTTAAATAGGTAAATCCTTTCTTTTCCCATAAGCCGGTATAAGGCATATCGCCGGTGGTGTAATAGTCAATCCCATCCAACTGAAAAGTTAGATTGGGCTTTACCCCTGGTTTATAAGGTCCATTGAAAGCTGTATTGGTAGCGGCACGGCCATTGGAATCACACGCACATAGTGAACAGATATTGCGAAACCAGGCACTAAAATCATAATAATTATTGCCGCATAAATTTGAAATTACTTGTTGTATGGCCGGACTGGTAGCATAGCTGGCATTTACAACGGCCATGTAGCCGCCATTGGTACCAGGCGCTACCGGGTTATTACCGGCAGATGAGTTCGCCGCACCGGTATGGTCTCCAATAATATCCCATATATTAAACACCCTTGAAGGATGCGAAGCTGCAACAGCCGCATTAATCGCTCCGGTAGCACTGCTATTATTGGCAATGCCGTAAAAACCATCGTTTGGCTGATTGCTGCTAAAATTCACAAAGCTATATCCCGGAATAATGGCAGAAGCATTCCGGTTTTGAGTGCTACCACTGCCAAAGGTTCCGTTGTTTTCAATCACCGCATTTGCACCGATAAAATTGTTGCAACTGGGCAAGTTCTCCACCAGCATTATTTTGTTGGGGGCAAAACCGATTGTAACGGGACTACCGGAACCATTGTTGTACCTGAACGCTCCTCCAGGTAAGGTAATTAAGGTATTAAAAGCAAGTATTGGATTAATCTTTACCCGAAAAGAAGCTACCATAATACACACGCCGCCATAAAAAGACGGCTTATTGTTAAATACAATTGTTCCGCCTGTAGCAGCGGCGTTTCCTGTATTTACTGCGTTGGTTGCAGTAGAGCCTAAATTGATGCGGAGATTACCGATGCCACTAAACATTGCCTGGTCATCATTACCAATATCTGTATATGCCCTAAAAGTTAACCCCTCATTGGTGAGGATTTTTAGACTCCCCGGAATATAAGCAACATCGGAACCGATGCTATCGTTGTAACGGGCATTGGTAATAGTGGTGCTGTTGCCTACTGCTATGGCTGCCCTAATTTCGAGTGTGTCACCAGGCTCAAAAGTTCCCCCTGTGGCGCCCTTTGTTATGTTTACATAGCTTCTGCCGGTTTCTACCTGTGCGGATAGTTTACCAGCCCCTAGTAGTGTGGACAAAGTAAAGGACAAGATATAAACTACAACGTGTAAAAGTTTTTTCATGGGTAGGATATTTGGAAGTAAAGGCGCCTAACAGCGATCTTTCAATTGTTTAGTTCGGATTGCTTTTCATAAACGGATAACACAATGCTTTAGTGTATTCCCCGGCATATATAACCATATTTTTAAACAATGTTGGATAAATGCCATTTTTTTACCTGCAGATGATGGGATTTATCCGCAACTACTTGTAGTTACCGACATCTTTTGCTGGTAATTTTACCCATTGCATACACCGAAAATTACCAGCCGGTATTTTTATAGAATATTCTACTATTCTATGACCAATAAAATTTTATGAAAGCTACGAAAAGGAGACGAGCGAAGTGGTCTAAAATATGAACTAAGCTTAGTTTGAAATTCCAGGCAACAACGATGTATTTGAGCTGAATAACTAATACTTTATCCGTTGTCTTCGGATTGGCTTTCCCTGATAAAAAGTTGATTTTAAGCCGGGATACCG
Organism: Ferruginibacter sp.; assembly: GCA_041740215.1. GTDB lineage: Bacteria > Bacteroidota > Bacteroidia > Chitinophagales > Chitinophagaceae > Ferruginibacter. Next base: position 7,940 of record JBGSMI010000382.1, on the reverse strand, counting down.
CTCAATTATTTACCAATGCTGTTTTCAATTATACTAAAGTTCGAAGACACCCAACTGATGTGAAACAACCCGCCTTTAATTTTTTCGCTGGGTCTGCTGAATTGGTAAATATGATGCCAATCGAAAGAGCAAAAAAGTCATTTCAATTTTCCATCAATGCTCGGGAGATGATAAAAGCAGGGCAGAAGTCCAAAAGTAATTCACCAGCCAATTGAATAAAAAAACATTAACCAACTAAAACAAAGCTCTTCGATTAAACATTTATTGTTGCCTCGCTGAACGCAAAGAGTCAAACTAAAGGAGGGTTTTATAGCTAAGTAACAAGACTTACAGTTAAACCATAAGAATTGTTTATATCTGCAAAGTTTGTCTAAGGAACACCAAAATGAATACTAAACAAGTGATAATGAAGTGCCTTTTCCGGTTATATGTTAAGGTTTAATTTGTCCTGTATCCAGCCTGTTGAAAAACCGTAGATTGCCAGCACCAACAAAGCAAGAACTACCAGAATCATAACCGCATTGATGGATGATTTGGGCTTTTTAACAGCGTTATCTGGATTTATCCTGGATCTGTTATTTCCCAACGTGACGGTTTTTGCTTTAATGAGTTTACCCATATACCGGTTTGTAAAATTGGTTATCTCGTCCTGAGTATTTACCACCTGCTCGGCTATAAAAATTTCCCGGTTGTCTTCTAGTTCAAATGCCTGTAAAGTTGCAGGCAGATCTTCGTTACGTAATTCCATTATTTTGCATTTAAAAAATGAATATAACATGCATATCTGCAAGAATGCAGCCAGTCATTAAACCGTGTGCAACAAACCATATTCGGTCGATTGGCGCTATTATTTTTGTGAGGATGGGTAATATTTTCTACTACTAATTAAAGTCAATGATTTTGAAAACACTTCAAACTATTACCTATTTTTATCAAAACAAATCGCATGAAACAGAATAACTTATTCATTTTGTCCAACGGAAGAGTCGCTGCCATCAATAAAAAAGATGGGCAAATTATCTGGGAAATTAAACTCAGGCAGTATTTAAGTAGCTCCTCTGTAGCAAACGCAGTGGGGCAAATCGCTGTGGAAGACAATAAAATATACGTAGGTGTTTCGGGGATACTGCTTTGCATTAGCACAAAAGATGGAGCATTGATTTGGAAAAACGAACTGAAGGGATGGGGCTATCAATTTGTAAATATGGCCAATGTAAATAACAATGCAGCAAGTGCCGCAGCCATCAGCGCAACTGCTGCCGCAACGGTTCTTGCAGCAACTTAAAACATTTGCAATGGCGCTGGATAAAATAAATTTTGCTGTGAAAGATTAATCTACTTTACACAAACAGGAGCAATTCACTGGCTCCTGTTTTGTGCTTGAACAAAATTGCCTGAATCAAAGTTGTTTTGCATTTGTGAAATTAGCTTCATTTTTTCAGCACCATGTGCATGAACGGAAACTTTAAACCCATTGTTGGCAATTTGTACGATGGCCCTTATTTCTTCTTCTGTAAACTGTGCGCCACTGCCATATTTATACCGCTGACGCATTGCCTTCCTGCAATCATCCACGCTATTTACAACACGTTCAATCGGGCCAGAATCGCCAGCCAATGATTTTTCTATCCGTTGGTTGGATCCGCATGTCCGCCGGTAGTAGCAATTGATTTGCCGGCTGTGTAAGTTCTCGTACCAACAGTGGTGTCGTTATCAATAGCATTAGGCAGGGAGGCATTTACACCCTATCCACCCAAATCTCTTACTGTTGTAAATCGTGCCATCAGCATAACATACGCATAGCTTACCGCAGCAAAAGAAATATCCTGCGCTTCGGTTGAAAGCCTGTCTGGTGCTACATGTTTTTGGTTTGACTTTCAAGATGTATATGCATGTCTATCTGGAGGGGCATAACGATTTTAGTTTTTAAATCAAATAATTAATCGGCGGCATCGGATGTTGCGTAACCATCTTTCATCTCGGCAATTTTATCTCCTTCTCCGATAATTGTTTTGGCAGCCAGTACCGAATTACTAACTGCGTCAATTAATTTACCACAATCTATACAGGTTTTTTGCTTCTCCGCATAGCCAGTACCAAGCAAATTTTTCTCATAAAAAATTATTGAGGCAATACAATTAACGCTACAATAAAATTTTTGTCTCTCGATTTTTTTAAAGCGAATAGGTTGTTTAAAAATTAACTGAGATACTACAAAAAATGAGCGTTCCTTTTTACTTCACCACCTACTGTTTTTGCATCCTTCTACAAACCAAAATAATTATGCAACGATAACATTTAGAGTAGGTAGCAATTGATGCTGGCAACCAATGGTGATAACCACCTGCGAAAGAAGGCCCCTGGCAAGGGTTTAATGACGATAGCTCAAATTATACATAAAGCAACACCAGCACCAATACAACTCCTGCAATGGCAAAATAAATACCCTTTTTAAATATAGCAGTAGTGGGCCTAAACATCCAAAAAGAAGATACCACGAAAAACAACAATGACACTCCAAAAAATATATTGAGCCAATATAAAGGCTGTTTGGTATTAGCCTTGTGTAGTTTGGTAAGTTTGCTTAAAATAAAGGGCAATTCTTTAACTGTAAAACTTGACTTACCTGTGGCAATGCTATAACTGCCATTTTCAAAATAAATAATGTCTCCCTCAGTTCTGGAAATCTTCAAATTCTTAATCCCCAGCAATTTACCCAACTCAGCAGGATCTGCATTAGGAACTATTGTCTTCTCAATCTGCTTCTCCTTTTTTAAAAAACTTGTTTCCCTAAAAATAAGTACCACTCCACTAATGGCATAAACCGCCATGATGCCGGCTAAAAAAAATCCAATGTAACGGTGTAAAATGCGCATGGTGTAGCTGAGTGGCTTCTTGTTATTTGTCATATGTTTATAATGCCTTATTGTTTTAAAATATTGGAAGATATTCCATTTCTTTCCTGCGTCCTTAAATCCTCATTCGTATATCTTAATCTTTGCGACAAAAGTAGATAAATATTTTCGATGTTAATCATTGCCCGTTGTTGACCCTAAAAGTAAAACCCAATCTATCCGAATGGATTATTATCTTCCGTTAAACATTTCTATGTCTACTGAAAGGTATCATTGCACACATCTTTTAAAAGTAGTTAGCAAGTGTTGTAAACATAAATATAAACGCATCAAGTTGACCTAATAAAAAAACATACCAAGTGATTTACTACTGTTATGCAGTGTAAACCGCTCCGAACAAATTCCTGTCTAAAGCATTCCTACATAATCTGACAATTACGCTTTATCCACTTATTCTGCCACTAATACCCTCATATTACCACCCACCAAACCTTAACATACCATTCATCAGGCATACTTTACCGTTTGTGAAACCGCAAGACCCGTTTATATCGAATGGATGGGTGCAATTTCATTGCAGGATATATCTTTACTCCATCAAATCAAAACGGAGAATACTCCACTGAATATGAACAACAAATTTCTGGATCAGCAATTTACCTTTAGCAACTTAAGGGTAAATCCACCGGAAATCTCCAGCCTGTAAATTTTCCAAAACAGTAAAGATTTAATGTGATCAATTGCTCAATGTCTGCAAGAGGCAACAGGCAGTAGTTTCCAAAACTTTTAAACATCTAAAAAGATGAAATCATTTAAACTGGTGGTAACCGGTATTGGGATACTTATGTGTACAATGCTGGTGAGCATCAATACAAAAAAAGCTTCAATAGAGCAGAAAATGCAGGAAACACCGGTAGCGCAGCAGGAAATTGCGGAACAGCAAAACTGCGGGGAAGATGGACTATTCGTTTATCCTTCCTGTTTACTGGCAACCCTGCCCTGCCAATAGTTTTTCAGCCGGCGTAGTAGCAGCTTAAAAAAATAACGAAAGTTATACAGGCCGATCTATGCCCAAACAAAAATAAACCACCGTAATTAACCAATTAAAAAACAACAACCATGGCAAGTTTTGGCAAAAAATTCCTTTCCGCATTTGTGGAATTAACCGATGACAAAAAACAGGTTACTGTCACGGAGGAGACTCCGCATTTATTCATACCGGTTGAACCGGTAAAGGATGTACCGGCCAACAGCATTGAAAAATTCAACCAGTATTTCGATCGGCTTTTTAGCGAGGCAAATCTGCCCGGTCCCGACTACTTTGAATTTGCAAAGATGACGCAGGCGATGGCCACCATTGCAGATGAAAAAAGCAGGTACAGTGCCGCCTTTGCAGGATTGTGCGTGCAGGGTCTGGATAAAACCAAACTGCTACAAACAGCCGAAGCATATTTAAAAATACTGGAAACCGATGCAGCCAATTTCAACTCCACTGTTGACGCAGCACTTGCAGAAAAGGTGCAGGCAAAGCAACAGGAGGTTGTACGAAAACAACAGCGGATTGAACAACTGAACAGGGACATGGGGGACCTTCAAAACCAGATACAATTGCTGCAGTTGGAGGTAAAAGAAAATGAAGAAAAAATTGAAAGCAATACCGGTGGTTACAAGGTCGCTTCGGAAAAGATGAAGCAGCAAATAGCACTGGATATTGCAAAAATTAAACAACATATTTCCTGACAATTTGAACAATCAATTATCACAACTAAAACAAACTAAAAATGATTACCAACATTCAACAAACAAAAAAACCAGGCTGGTTTACAGAGCCTAAAAATGTAGCAACCACCATCATCGGGGTGTCGCTTTTCGCCGGACTTGCTTTTGTATTTCTCACGTTCGTGTTACCGTGGCTGGTAGCAGTAACCTGGAATCTGGTGAACCTCATCATCGGCGGGGTAATCCTTGGCTTTTTGCTAATGATTGTAACCAACAAAAAGTTCTGGCGGGCATTGCGGTATTTCTCCGAATTCATTGCCAACTACACAGTAGGTATTGCCATTGAGCTAAACCCTTTCAACATTTTGCAATTGAAAATTGAGCAAGGTTATAAAGACAGGAATACGCTTTACCAGCAATCTGCCAGGCTAAAAGGAAAGCAAAGCGAACTGATGGATAAACTAGGTAACAAAGAAAAAGAGTTGCAATTAAATGTACAGAAAGTAAAAATTCTGCAACAGGAAAAAGATAAGAGAAGACAGATTGATTTGTATGCCAACAACGTATTGCGTTGCCGGGAATACATCGATAATGTAACGCCCATTGTAGGCGATCTAAACAAGCTAATCCAATTCTCTGATACAGCTTATGAAGAAAGTGGAATTATGCTGGAAGATGCAAAACTTGACCTGGAAGCTAAGAAGGATTTGTACTATTCTGTTACCACCGGTTTATCGGCTGTAACCAGTGCGATGAAGGCATTTAAAGGTGATGACGAACTAAACCAGGACGCAGAAAAAGCACTCGCAATTTTGAAACAACAGATCGGCGAAAAGATCGGCCATATTAAATCGGCCATCGACGTTACCTCCAGGTTTATGGATGACAAAGTGTTGGAGGATAAAGCAAAATCGGCACGGGCCATTGAGCTCATCGTACGCTTTAACCTGGATACCGATTTCAACTATACCAACAATGCGTTGGATAGCAATAAAGATGCGGGTAAACTAACAGGAGTATCGATTACTGATAGATACAGGGGATTGCTCGATTAGGGTTTTCACGCAAAGCTGGTTTCATGCAGAGACGCAGCGTGGCAAAGGCGCAAAGATTTTTGGCAAAGATATTTATACGCAAAGGCGCAGAGTAGTTAAGACGCAAAGATATTTTCACGCAAAGACGCATGGAGCAAGGCACAAAGCAAAATAAAAAAAACCGGTTATTTAAACAGGTTCAATTGAAAATCTACTGTACAAGAGCCGATGGCTATCGGCTGCGACGCCACTGCTGTTGACCCGGGATTCAACAGTTGGCTATCAAATTATTATCCTGATAAAAAATAAACATTTTAAAACAATTATAAAACATACAACTATGGCAATCAAATTAAAACCCGCTGGAAAATTATTCATCATCGCTGCAATTGTAGCAGCAGGTATTATTAGTGTAAGATGGTATCAAAGCCGTCCGAAAGAAGTGAGTCAGTCGGTAGAGCTGGGTAAGGTAACCTTGCCCGATGCACCGGAAGCTTCGTTGAGTGAAAACGCCGTATTACTGCCGATTCCATCTGAAGACAAAGCGGTAAATGGCGGCACAAAAATCATTTGGCAGCGTATGGCATGGAACAGCCAGTTCTCGGGTATGTATGCCAACGGGGGTGTACACACTACAAAAAATTCGTTATTTGACAAGGCGCAATTAGACGTTACTTACGTTCGTCAGGACGATTGTAACCGGCAAATGGCCGACCTGGTAAAATTTGCCAGCGACTTTAAAAGCAATCCTAATACACCGGGCGTTTTAATCACGTTTATGGGTGATGGCATGCCGGCCTTTATGACATCGCTGGCAAAAGAACTGGAGCCATTGGGCGTTGAATACCAGCCGGTGATCATTCCGGTATCGCATGGTAAATCATTTGGTGAAGATCAGGTGATGGCACCCGCAAGCTGGAAACAAGACCCTAAAAATGCAATCGGTAAATGTGTAGCCGGCGTACTGCGGGATGGCGATATTAACATTCTGCTGAAATGGGCCGGTGACAACGGGTTGAAAGTAAACCCAGATGAAACTACCTACGATGCAGCGGCCATCAACATCATTGCGGCCAACGATTTTTTGGATGCACCCAATAAATACATCGCCGATTATAGTGAGAAAAGAAAGATCATGGAAAATGGCAAAACAACTGGCCGCGATACCATGGTAAGTGTAGATGGTGTAGCAACCTGGACACCAGGCGACGTAAACATTGCCACTAAAAAAGGCGGACTGGTTACCATTGCCAACACAAAGCAATATGCATCGCAGATGCCAAACCAAACCATTGCCATTCGTAAATGGGCCAACGATCACCGCACCGATATTGAGAATATGATCATAGCGCTTGCACAGGCAGGCGACCAGGTGCGTTCTTTTAATGAAGCCAAAACATTTGCCGCACAGGTAAGTGCCGAAGTGTACCAGGAAAAAGATGCCGCTTACTGGTTGAAGTATTACAACGGTGTGGTTGAAAAAGATCTGCAGGGACAGCAGGTAAACCTCGGCGGCTCAACTGTTTTTAATCTGGCAGATATGGCCAACACCTTTGGTTTGGGTGAAGATAAAGTTGACCGGTACAAAGCGGTGTACAACACATTTGGCAACCTGATGGTGAAAATGTATCCATCGCTGATGCCCACTTTCTTACCTTATGAGAAGGCTGTGGATAAAAGCTTCTTGCTGAGTGTAATCTCCAATCATCCGGAGCTGTTGCAAGGCAAGGCGATGCAAACAACTTATGCCGATGAGATGACGTCTGCTGTTTCTTCAAAAAGCTACAGCATCGAATTTGAAACCGGTTCTGCCAATATTAAAAAGGCATCTTACAAAGTGCTGAATGAAATTTTTGAATCAGCAGTAGTAGCCGAAGGATTAAAGATTGGCGTATATGGCTATACGGACAACAGTGGTTCAGATGCTTTAAATACGCCACTTTCAGAAAAAAGGGCCAATGCCGTAAAAGCTTATCTGCAACAAAAAGGCTTACAAACAAACCGGATAGAAGCAAAAGGATTTGGAAGCGCCAAACCCATTGCAGACAATACTTCGGAAGCCGGCAAAAGCAAAAACCGCAGGGTAGAGATTGTATTGGGAGAGTAACCCTTTCAATTCGGGTGGGTTACCCCTTAAAGGGTGACTCACCAAGAATTGAATCAGCAGAAAATTACCGTCAAAAAAGGCACCGTTCTTTTCAGGGGGCTCTTCGATTTACCTCATGGTGAGCCACCCTTGAGTGGTGACACACAAGAGGGAAAAATTGAATCAGCAGAAAATTACCCTTAAAAAAGTCACCGTTCTATTCAGGGGGCTATTCGATTTCCCTCA